>JAAYND010000133.1 GCA_012521035.1 Methanomicrobiales archaeon | reverse complement strand
GGGATTTTCACAGCGTTAACAGGGCTCTCCGGGGAGTAGATATCGTCTTTAACACCGCTGCATTAAAGCAAGTTCCTTCCTGCGAATACTTCCCTTTTGAAGCGGTTTTAACAAACATCACCGGCCCGGAAAATATTGTCAGGGCAATACGAGAGCAGAACCTCCCCATCGACACCGTCGTTGGCATCTCCACGGATAAAGCCTGCAAACCTGTTAACGTCATGGGCATGACAAAAGCAATTCAGGAGCGCATATTCATCCAGGCAAATCTTGATTGTCCAAACACACGCTTCATCTGTGTCCGGTACGGCAACGTTCTCGCATCTCGCGGTTCAGTGATTCCCCTGTTCCACGACCAGATCCTCAAAGGCGGCCCGATCACCATCACAACTACAGACATGACGCGTTTCCTGCTTAGCCTTGACCAGGCAGTTGACACAATCTTCGAGGCGGTAAGATGTGCACATCGGGGTGAGACCTATATCCCCCGCGTCCCGTCGGCAAAGGTGACCGATATTGCTGCCGCCCTTATTGGAGATCGTCCCATCAAGATGACCGTCACCGGCATCAGGCCCGGAGAAAAGATTCATGAGATTCTTGTCTCCGAAGAAGAGGCGCACCGCACCATACCCCGTGGCGACTACTATGTTATCCAGCCAATTCTACCCGAAATTCGTAGAGAGGTAGACTCCGGACCAACCATTGGTAAGGAGTACAGTTCCGCTGACAACCTGATGACACTAGAAGAACTGCAGAGTGAATTACACAAGTTTGGACTTCTCCTTGAGGACCTGGAAACAAACGGGGGCGAGTTGCTCAGATGAAGGTGATGACCATCCTGGGTACCAGGCCCGAGATTATCCGCCTGAGCCGGATTATCCCGAAGCTGGATCGGCTTTGTGAACATGTGCTGGTACATACCGGGCAGAATTATGACCCGAACCTGAGCGAGATCTTCTTCGATGAACTCGGGATCAGGGCGCCGGATCATTTCCTGGGCGTCCAGGGGAGATCGTTCGGCGACCAGATCGGTCAGATAATCCACAACTCCGAAGAGATTATGCGATCCGAGCAACCGGACCGGCTGCTCATTCTCGGCGATACAAACAGCAGCCTTTCTGCAATCGTCGCGAAACGAATGGGAATTCCAGTTTATCACATGGAAGCAGGCAACCGGTGCTACGACGATCGGGTTCCAGAGGAAGTCAACCGGCGAATCATCGACCACTCCAGCGACGTCCTGCTGCCGTATACCGAACGGGGCCGGGCAAACCTGCTCCGTGAGGGCATTGCAGGTGAGCGTATCTACGTGACAGGAAACCCAATCAACGAAGTTTTAGAACACTATCGAGGTTCTATCGAGAGTTCCGGCGTTCTTGAACGACTGAATTTAGAGCCCGGCCGATACTTCCTTGTCACCATGCACCGGGCCGAGAATGTCGATATCGAGTCGCGCCTCCGTGCATTGATAGCAGCGATGGAAAGGCTCCACCAGTTCTATAATGTGCCCCTCATTTGCAGCCTTCATCCCCGTACACGGGATACAATGAAGCGGTTCGGGCTACTGGAGCGGATCTCTCCCGGCATACAGTTCCACGCTCCGTTTGGCCTCTTCGATTTCATCCGGCTCGAGCAGAACGCCTGTTGCGTCTTGAGCGACAGCGGCACAGTTCAAGAAGAGTGTTGCATCTTCCATATCCCCAACGTAACCCTCCGTGATGTGACTGAACGACCGGAAACGATCGAGTGCGGCAGTAACATCCTGAGCGGAGCCGACCGCGACACGATTGTGCGTGCAGTTAAATGTGTGCTCTCCCAAGATCCTGACTGGAAGGTGCCGGATGAGTACATGGCAGGCAGAGTCAGCGACACGATAGTGAAGATCATGGTAGGGTACAGCCCGGAACGAAAGAGATGAGATCACCTTCACACGGGATGTGCCGGTTCTTATGAAATTTGCTCTCGTTTCTCTTGGGTTGCCCCCATCCCAGTCAGGACAGTCACTGGTACTGTATCATCTATTGAAGGATCTCGAGCCCGATCAATACTGTCTGATCACACAGAAGAATTTTCATCTCTATGGGAGTCAGGGGAACGGGTCATCTCACCTGCCCGGCGCATACCACCACATCAATCCAGATTATCAGGTAATCCGTGGAATGCTCAGGCTCGCGTCAACAGCACGCAGTACAGGTATCCTCAGTGCGCTCTTGAAGGTGCGGGTCCACCAGTTGAGAAGGATAATCCGCCAGGAACAATCTGAGGCCGTCATTGCCTGTACCGGGGACCTCTTTGATCCTCCTGCAGCATACCAGGTAAGCAGGTCACTCGATATCCCCTACATCCTGTATGCGTTTGACCATTACTCTCATCAATGGATGCCTCCTCTCCTGCATGCGTTTGCGCGAAAGCATGAAGAGCAACTCATTCCAGGAGCGGCAGAAGTTATCGTCCCCAATGAGTTCCTCTGCCGGGAGTACCGCCGGACATATGGTATTGAGGCGACGGTCCTGCACAACCCCTGTGACCTCTCGCGGTATCAAGCGAGTCCGGAGCACGATAGAGCCGACAAAGAGAAAGAGGTCACAATACTCTATACTGGGGCAATCTATGAAGCGCATTATGACGCCTTCCAGAATTTGATCCAAGCTTTACATACTCTGGATCGGCCGGAAGTCCGTCTCCATATCTATACACCGCAATCGGAATCCAGGCTGAGAGCAAATAATATCTCCGGAGAGTATGTTACGTACCATAAAAACCAACCGATCTTTATGATGCCTGAGATTCAACAAAAAGCGGACATTTTATTCCTTCCACTCGCATTCAACTCACCATATCCGGAGATCGTGAAGACGGCATCGCCAGGAAAGATCGGCGAGCTTCTTGCCGCAAGGCGTCCCGTACTGGTGCATGCACCTGCAGACTCCTTTGTTTCATGGTACTTCAAACAGCACTCCTGCGGTCTGGTGATCGATAAAAGCGATCCTGTTGAACTCGCAAACGGGATCGAGGCGCTCATTGAGGATCGGGAACTTCAACAGAACTTAAGCACCGCCGCATATGCCCGCGCAAAAAAAGACTTCGATGATGTGACCATCAAAAAAAGGTTTGCTGATCTTGTGGAATCTCGATGCATCAGGTGATATAGTGGATTATAGCGACATGTACCGGAACGGCGAATACCTTCGGAAGAACCCCACATGGGATGCGGGGGATTCATCATGGAAAGCCGAGCAGATTCTGCAAATGCTCCTGGAGCATAATATCCGCGTGCGTACCATCGGCGAGGTCGGGTGCGGAGCGGGCGAGATACTGGTCAATCTGCAGAGAGCGATGGGCGACAACTGTGTTTTCCGGGGTTACGACATCTCACCCCAGGCGATTGAGCTCTGCAAGCCTAAATCAAACGCAAAACTGCACTTTTTCCAGCGCGATCTTCTCCAGGAGCCTGATATTAACTGGGATGTCCTCCTTGCCATTGATGTGATAGAGCATGTTGAGGACTACCTCGGGTTTCTGCGCGCAATTAAAGGTAAGGCGACGTATAAGATCTTCCACGTTCCGCTGGAATTCTTCGTCCTCTCCGCACTCCATTCTGGGTTCTTACGCAAGCAGCGATCGAATAGCGGCCATCTGCACTATTTTACGAAGGATATACTCTTACAGATGTTCAATGAACTTGGCTACGATGTCCTCGATACTCGTTACACACCTGGATTTCTGGTTTCGCGGGGACACGGTTGGAAAGACGCTCTGCTCTACATACCCCGGAGGATTGGTTTTCTCCTTCACAAAGACCTGACCGTGAGAATATTCGGCGGATATTCCCTGCTGGTGCTGGCACGATAGGGGCGGCCGAGCCTGATACTGCGCTCGATAGTACCAACACAAAGCCGTTCAGTGAGGACATCTTCCCGATTGGCCGCCCTTAAGCCAGTTCAGCTCGGATGATACTATAAAGGCACGATGACCTCCCCTGATACAAGGTGAGACTGCAGGGGTAGCGCAACAAAATTTCTGTAAATTCCCTCATCTCCGCCGCTTCTTTGCATCAACACCCGCTTCCCCACAGGTTATTGCCTCTGCCAACATAACTCCGGAAGATTCCTCCAGACTCGGCAGGACAAGTGCCGGAAGCGGTCATCCCGGCACAGAAGGAGTCCCCTGCCCGTAAAAGTTTCCGCTGCTCTCCGGATCTGCCGGACATCGAAGGTACGCAGACACTCCCAGTCGGGATTGGCGTCAGTGTAGGGGTCGAACAGATTATGCCGGGCAGATTCCTTTAAAAACTCAATCAAAACATATATTTTAGCAAAAATAAATAGATATCATTAATAAATATCAATTATCGGCATTCGTGTATGATGGATCAAATGTATTCCAACGCCTGCGGATAGATAGTATGAAGCACAATCTGTTAATCATCACCCCCGACTTTCCCGAATCCGCCGATACATACGTCGGTGGAATTTTCGTAAAAAACTTCATCGATTCAATAAAATCCCATTTTCAGGAAGTTGTCGTGGTGGCGCCCG
>JAAYND010000132.1 GCA_012521035.1 Methanomicrobiales archaeon | reverse complement strand
GGTCTTTCTCTCAACCCTCTCTATCTCTCCCGGTCCATACCCCATCCTTCCATATCCTCTGGTCTTTCTCTCAACCCTCTCTATCTCTCCCGGTTCATACCTCATCCTTCCATATCCTCTGGTCTTTCTCTCAACCCTTTCTATCTCTCCCGGTTCATACCCCATCCTTCCATATCCTCTGGTCTTTCTCTCAACCCTCTCTACCTCTCCCGGTCCATACCTCACCCTTCCATACTTCCTGGTCTTTCTCTCAACCCTTTCTATCTCTCCTGGTCTACACCTCATCCTTCCATGCTTCCTGGTCTTTCTCTCAACCCTTTCTATCTCTCCTGGTCTACACCTCATCCTTCCATACTTCCTGGTCTTGCTCCCGGCTCTTTCTCTGTTCCTTCTCTGTTCCAGTGCCGGTTCTCTGTTTGTTGGTGTTTTTTTCGTTGTTTTCCCTGAATTTTTTCTCCGGTACTTTTACGGTATATATTTATATCTTGAATTTCAGAGTTACAAATGGCTATTATCATCACTTTTGCATGCATGATACGCTCTCGTATCATCATCACCTTCCAGTCGAAACAAAGGGGTCGGGGTCTTCAGTTCAGCCTCCATCATGTTCCACTGGAAACGAAGGGGTTATCTGCCACAAGAGCGATCATATTAAGAGCCCGCGACACGAAAATTTCCTGTCCTGGCAATTCTCCCCGGTGACATCATGTCGGACGATAAGACCAACCCGATGGGCCTATTTAAGAAATACCTGACCAACAGGCGTATATTTAAGAACAGGGAAGTGCTCCGTCACAGCTATCGTCCTCAGATTCTTCCTCACCGAAAGCCTCAGATCGATGAGCTTGCATCCATCCTTGCCCCCTCCCTCAACAACGAAACTCCCTCAAACATCCTCATCTACGGCAAGACCGGAACCGGAAAGACCGCTTCAGCGAGGTATGTTGGGACCGAGCTTGAGAACGCAAGTGCACTCGCCGGGACGAAGTGCAGGGTCATCCATCTCAACTGTGAAGTGATCGATACCCAGTATCGGGTGCTCGCCCAGATCGCGAACTGTCTCGATGACATCGACCAGCATCCAAGCGACAGACCCCGGACGCTCATCCCGATGACCGGATGGCCGACCGACCAGGTCTACGCGGAACTCAAGAACCAGCTCGAGAGCAGCGGTGGGGTCATGGTCATCATCCTCGACGAGATCGACAAACTCGTCAAGAAGAGCGGTGACGATACCCTCTACAACCTCACCCGGATCAACTCCGACCTCAAGTTTGCGAAGGTGAGCATCATCGGCATATCAAACGATCTCCGGTTCACCGACTTCCTGGATCCCCGGGTCCTCTCCTCGCTCTCCGAGGAGGAGATCGTCTTTCCTCCCTACAACGCCCCGCAGCTCTGTGACATTCTCCAGCAGAGGGCTGATATGGCGTTCGTCGATGGGGTGCTCGGTGAGACGGTCATCCCGCTCTGCGCGGCGCTCGCGGCACAGGAGCATGGAGATGCACGAAGGGCGCTTGACCTCCTCCGTGTCTCGGGAGAGCTTGCAGACCGTGAGAACGCTACGAGTGTGGGCGAGAAGCACGTCAGGATGGCGCAGGATAAGATCGAGACCGATAGCATGGTGGAGTGCGTCTCCACCCTCCCGACCCAGAGCAAGGCGGTCCTCTACGCGATGTTGATCCTCGAAGATATGGGGAAGCGGGTCTTCACGAGCGGCGAGGTCACGGTGGTCTACCGGGAGATCGCGCGGATCATCGATCTCGACATCCTGACGCATCGCAGGATCACCGACCTCATATCTGAGCTCAACATGCTCGGCGTCATCAACACGAGGGTCGTCTCACGCGGTCGCTATGGCCGGACGAAGGAGATGTGGTTTGATGCGACGACGAGCAAGATCGAGGAGGTCATAGCGCGTGACCCGAGGCTGGCCGACCAGAGACTGAAGGAACTTGACATCAATCGATTAAAAGCAATGTTCAGGTGATACCATTGGACGAGAAGGACCTAACCCTCCTCCAGGTGCTGGAGGAGAACTGCCGCACACCGGTGAGCGATCTCGCGGTGATGGCCGAGCTGAGTGAACAGGATACAAGAGAGCGGATCGAGAGGCTGGAGGCGGCTGGCATCATCCGCCGCTACACGGCGGTCGTCGACTGGGGACGGGCCGGGAGCGATGCTGTCACCGCAGTGATCGAGCTCAAGGTCTCGCCCGAGCGGGACTTTGGTTACGACCGGATCGCAGAGCGGATCGCACGGTTCCCGCAGGTCCGGTCGCTCCGGCTGATGACCGGCACCTATGACCTCCAGCTGCTGGTGACCGCCTCAAGCATGCATGAGATAGCGCGGTTCGTGGCCGAGCAGATCGCGCCGATGGACCGGATCCGCGAGACGGCGACGCTCATCATCATGAAGACCTACAAGGAGAACGGGACCACATTCGCTGTGCGCGGCGAGGTTGAGCGTCTCCCCTACTCGTTCTGAGGTGTGACGTTTGAGGGATTTTGTCTCAGAGCGGGTCCGTGCCATTCCTCCTTCCGGGATACGGCGGTTCTTCGATATCGCGCAGACGATGGAGGATGTCATATCCCTGGGTGTCGGCGAGCCGGATTTCGTGACCCCCTGGTGCGTCTGCGAGGCATCCATATACTCGATCGAGCAGGGGTCGACTGCATACACGTCGAACAAGGGGACGCCCCTGCTCAGGGGCGCCATCAGCCACTACCTCGATAGCCGGTTCGGCACCCCCTACGATCCCGATGAGGAGATCATCGTGACGTGCGGCGTCTCGGAGGCGGCCGATATCGCCATCAGGGCTATCGTGGACCCTGGTGACGAGATCCTGGTCGCTGAGCCCTGTTATGTCTCCTACACCCCCTGCGTCTCGCTCGCCGGCGGTACCCCGGTGACGATCCCCTGCCGCGCTGAGGATGAGTTCCGGCTGACAGCTGACGCGCTCGCGGAGAGCATCACCCCGAAGACGAAGGCCCTGATAACGAACTTCCCGAACAACCCCACCGGCGGTGTGATGCAGGAGGCGGACTGGCGCGCCGTCGCCGACCTCCTGGTCGACCACGACCTCCTCCTCATCAGCGACGAGGTCTACGCCGAGCTCACCTACGACGGGAATCACTTTTCGCCGGCGTCGATCCCCGAACTCCACGAGCGGACGATCACCCTCAACGGGTTCTCAAAGGCCTTTGCGATGACCGGGTGGCGGATCGGCTACCTCTGCGCGCCACAGGAGATCGCTGCGGCGGCGCTGAAGATCCACCAGTATGTCGCGCTCTGCGCTCCGGTGATGGGGCAGGTGGCGGCGTACGAGGCGCTCCGGGCCGGGGAGGCGGAGAAGGATGCGATGGTCAGGGAGTACCGGCTCCGCCGCAACCTCATCGTCGATGGACTGAACAAACTCGGTCTCTCCTGCCACCTCCCCCGGGGTGCGTTCTACGCATTCCCCTCGGTGGAGAGCACTGGCATGACCGATACCGAGTTTGCAGAGGGGCTCCTCCACGAGCAGCATGTGGCGGTTGTCCCCGGGAGTGTGCTCGGGCCATCCGGCACCGGTCACCTGCGTTGCGCCTATGCGGTCTCAAGGGACGATCTCAAGGAAGCCCTCGCGCGCATGAAGGTCTTCTTGGACTCAAGAACGTGATAAAGCCACTCTGGTTAACCCGGTGGCAAATCGATACATTTTTAGCCGGGATCGCAACATAAGCGGCTGGCATTCTATTGTCAGACGGTGGAATGACGGGCAGAGAACCCCTTTACTTCCACTGGAGATGTGGATCAATTCGGGGATTTTGATCAGCAAATGAGCCGTCATGTTTACCTCATGGCCATGCTCCGGTCCTGGAAATGCTCTCCAGATCGCCGGGTTCGTATCCGCGCTCCGCTCGCTAAACTCTCATAGGAGTTCATCCTGCCGGTTCAGGGAAAATCTCGATGGGGCAGCCTTCGATATCTAAGAGATGAAGTTTCCAGTGGAAATGAAGGGGTCCTGAACCTGAAGTGATCGGCCCGGAGGATCTTTTGCGGCCGCAAAGGTTGATATGGAATGCCCGGTTACTCGCTCAGATACCGGATATACGCATATACTGGCAGAAAATTGGTATGGCAGGCCGGCTCAGGGCGCCGGGCGATGCGCTCGCTGTTCTCATAATAACTGCCCGGAAATATACCCGGGAGTCTATTTTTGCCGGGTAATACGTTCCACTGGAAGAGGCCGGACCGGCCTGCCGGGCGGATGGCGGTGAGGGGCCGGCCTGCCGGGTATGTCCTGGCGATGGTGAAATGGTGTTAGCGCCGGGGAGGTGCGCCGGCCGGTGTTACGTCCCTGCGCGGAGTGGCGATCTGGTTTTGCGCGTCGAACCCCTCAGGATGGGGTGCGAGGGCCTCTCTCGCGGTTGCGGCGGAGGGCGGGTTGCATCCCCCGGGGGTGAAGCGGCCTTCTGGGCCTGTGGAGATGCTGCTGCTACATCACAGCCCGGTGATGCAGGTACTGCCTGTGGTGACCATGAAACCCTGCCCTTCAGAGGGAATAATTCATGTGAAATCATCGCTCGCCCGGTGTCACATTGTAACGTTTATCAGCATGTATCACTCCATCCTACTTGATAGAACAATGACCTGTACTATTATCGTCGGCGGATTCTTTGGTGATGAGGGGAAAGGAAAGATCGTGGCCCACATCGCCCATCAGGATAAACCATCCATCATATCGCGGGGGGGTGTCGGCCCGAACGCCGGGCATACCGTCTGCGTCGGGGACAAAGAGTATGGAGTCAGGATGGTCCCCTCGGGGTTCGTCTACCCGGAAGCGGACCTCATGATAGGAAGCGGCGTCCTCGTCGATCCCCGGGTCTTCCAGAAAGAGGTCGATCTGCTCGGCGTCCAGGGCCGGATCTTCGTTGACGGCCGTTGCGGTGTCATCGAGGAGGAGCATATCGCCCGGGACAGGGGGAGCGAGCACCTTCACAAGAAGATCGGGAGCACGGGGACGGGGTGTGGACCGGCGAACGCCGACCGCGTGCTCCGGGTCTCCCGGCAGGCAAAAGATGTCCCGGAGCTCTCGGACTACATCACCGACGTGGCCCAGGACGTAAACGATGCCCTTGACCGGGGCGATGTGGTTCTCCTTGAGGGAACTCAGGGCTTCGGTATATCGCTCTACTTCGGGACGTACCCCTTCGTGACCAGCAAAGATACATCTGCCTCCCAGATAGCCGCTGATAGCGGCGTCGGCCCCACCCGGGTAGATGACGTCATCGTCGTCTTCAAGGCCTACCCGACACGGGTCGGTGAAGGCCCCTTCGCAACCGAGATATCGCCGGAGAAGTCGAACGAGCTCGGCATCGAGGAGTTCGGCACCGTCACCCACCGCCAGCGCCGCATCGGCCTCTGGGACGGGAAGATGGCCCGCTACTCGGCGACGATCAACGGGTGCACCCAGGCCGCCATAACCGGCATCGACCGGATAGATCCGGCCTGCTTTGGCGTTACGGACTACGATCAGCTGACCACAAAGGCAAAAGACTTCATCGCCCGGGCCGAGAAGGATATCGGAAAACCCGTCACCCTGATATCGACGGGCCCTGAGATGACCCAGATCATCGACCTCCGGGGAGAGTTATGAGACGGAGCCTCATGGATATCATCTGCTGTCCGGTCTGCAAGGGCACCCTCCTGCTTACCGTGACCGAAGAGAACGATGAAGAGATACTTGAGGGAACCCTCCGGTGCGAGGCGTGTCGCGTCGACTACCCCATCAGTGAGGGTATCCCAAACCTCCTCCCGCAGACCCCCTGCGAGGATTGAGCCTGCCGATGTCGGAGATTCACCTCAACCGCCGGGGGATAAACTCCATCGAGGTTCCGGAGAAGGTAGAGACGACGCCGGGGAGCGATCTCGTCTTCCATATCGTCAATCACGGCTCTCCGCTCCATATCACCCTCGCTTCGACAAACTCATCACCCTTCACCGATTTTTTCCACGAGAACCTCTATGTGGTCGGGGGCGAGGAGGTCACCATTCCTATCCGGGAGGACGCGTACCCCGGAGTCTTCTCCGTGGCGGTCATATCGGGATACGGCGCGAAGAAGGTGGAGTTTCGCGTTATAGTCAGGGAACGGGCAGCCCCGGCGCCTGAACCGGTCGTGATCGCTCCTGTCGCGCCGGTCCGGGATACTTCTTATGGGTGGGGATCCCTTGGCCCGGTCCTTCTCTCCTGCGCCGCTGCCCTGGTGCTCTACGGGTTGTGGCTGGTATACCGGATTGATTCCTTAAACGCCGCTGCGTTTGTGGCGCTCCTCCTCGGGGTCATCCTCGCATGGTTGCAGCAGCGGTCGTAGTCGCCGCGTCGCTGCTGGTGGATCGGCTGATCGGGGATCCCCACTCCCGGTACCACCCGGTCGCACTCCTCGGCCGGTTCATCGGGTGGTGGGGGGTTCCGGGGCGATACCCGCCAGGCATCGAACGGGCCTGTGGCGCTCTCGGGGCTCTCTTGACGGCGGCGCTCTTCACCGCCCCCTTTCTTCTCATCCAGGTCGCCGCCCCCTGGTACCTCTACATCCTCCTCGCGCCTTTCTTCCTCAAGGTCTGCCTGGCCTGGCGGTCGCTTGAGGAGCACACCCTGGCGGTTGTGCAGGCGCTCGGGGCCGGCGGCATCGATGCGGCCCGGGATCGGGTCGGCATGGTCGTGAGCCGGGATACGGCGCACCTCGAGCGCGAACATGTCCTCTCGGCCGCGTATGAGTCGATGACCGAGAACCTGGTGGATAGCATCATATCCCCGCTCTTCTACTTCGGGCTCTTCGGCCTCGCCGGGGCGGCGGTTTTCCGCGCGACGAACACCATGGATGCGATGCTCGGCTACCGTGACGAGCGAATCCGGATCGGGTGGTTCGCGGCCCGCGCGGATGATGCTTTAAACTTCATCCCCGCCCGGATCGCCGGCGCCATCCTGCTCGCCTACTTCGCCCTGCTCGGCCGGGGCGGGCCGGCCTGGAGAGCGCTTCGCCGGGATGCGAAGAAGCGTCCCGGGTTCAACGGCGGCATACCGATGGCGATCATCGCCGGCGGTGTCGGTATACGGCTTGAAAAGCCAGGGATCTACACGCTCGGCGATGCGGAACAGACCCTTGAGGAGGGAGGAGCGGGAATCGTCCGTGCGGTCAGGGCGGCGGTGATCATATTCGCCGCCATCGAGATCGCCGCACTATTTTTATTGTGGTCCGTGAGCTATACATAGGAATAATGAAGCTTGAGGAACTGAGATCTGGCACCGAGCTGATAGAGCGCGGTTTTGCGTCACTGCTGGATGGCGGTGTCATCATGGACGTCATCGATGCAGAGCAGGCAGTGCTCGCTGAAGATGCCGGTGCCGTCGCTGTTATGGCGCTTGAGAGAGTCCCTGCCGACATCAGGGCGGCCGGGGGCGTGGCCCGTATGGCCGATCCACAGAAGATCACCGAGATCATCGATGCGGTCTCCATCCCGGTGATGGGGAAGGCCCGGATCGGACACTTTGTCGAGGCGCAGGTTCTGGAGGCGCTCGGTGTGGATATGGTCGATGAGAGTGAGGTGCTGACCCCGGCGGACGAGCAGTTCCATATCGATAAGACCCAATTTAACGTCCCGTTCGTCTGCGGCGCCCGGAACCTCGGGGAAGCGCTCCGCCGGATCAATGAGGGCGCGGTGATGATCAGGACGAAGGGCGAGGCCGGGACGGGGAACGTCGTGGAAGCAGTCCGCCACATGCGGGCGATCATGGGCGGGATCCGGGCGCTCTCGGGGCTCTCCCGCCAGGAGCTCGTTGACCAGGCTCGCGAGATCGAGGCCCCTATAGAGCTCGTCGTCGAGTGCGCTGAGCGCGGCCGCCTCCCGGTGGTGAACTTCTCGGCCGGCGGTATAGCGACGCCCGCTGATGCGGCGCTGATGATGCAGCTCGGGGCCGATGGTGTCTTTGTCGGGTCGGGTATATTCAAGTCAGCAAAACCCGAGGTGACCGCCCGCGCGATCGTTGAGGCGGTGAAGCACTACGATGATCCGAAGGTCATCGCCGAGGTGAGCAGGGGGCTTGGCGAGGCGATGAAGGGGCTTGATATCCGCATGCTCCGGGAGGATGAGATCCTCCAGACCCGCGGCAGGCTCTGAGACCCTCAATTTTTTGCATCGCCGGCGGCGGGGATGAGGTCATGAAGAGAGAACTCATCATCGAATGGAAACGGACCGGCGGAGAGGCCGGGTCTGCCCTCCCGGCAGTCCTCGCAGAGATCCGTATGCTCCTTGAGATGGAGGGGGTCAGCGTGCGGGTAGTCGAGACTGTCCTCCCACCGGGCAGTGCAGCCGCCCTCCTCTTCAACGGGGTGCCGGTCGAGGACCTCCTTGAGGGGGTCGAGGTGATCCCCCCATCCTGCGGCTCATGCGACTCCTGCGATGCCGGGGCGGAATGCCGGGCGATCCGCTACAACGGCGAGGACTACGACATGATCCCGC
Source organism: Methanomicrobiales archaeon (assembly GCA_012521035.1). Classification (GTDB taxonomy): domain Archaea; phylum Halobacteriota; class Methanomicrobia; order Methanomicrobiales; family Methanoculleaceae; genus Methanoculleus. Next base: position 5,358 of record JAAYND010000132.1, on the reverse strand, counting down.
CTGACCTGATCGGCCGGGCAGCCGTAAAGGCGCTTGAGATGGAGTGACGGGGTCGGGGTCGTGGGGCAGTGCTCTAACCTATAACAATTAACATTTTTGAAAAGTTAAATAGATATATTGAATAACGACCATATCCCAGGTGGATCAGGAGTCCCCCCGGCGCCTGCCGGCGAGGACCGATAGGATGTGATTACTATTCCAAAAGATCGTCATCTCTTGCTGATCCTGCTCGGCGCCTGTGCAGTCCTCCTCTGCGCATCCGCCGCCTGCACGGATACCCGGGAAGTGCCTTCTGTAGATGAGACCCGCACCATAACCGACATGGCGGGTCGGACCGTCGTCGTGCCGTCGGAGATCAGGAGTATCCTCTGCACATCGCCGCCGTCGACGAACCTCGTCTATATGGTCGCACCCGACCGGCTCGCGGGCTGGAGTTTTGCGCCCGAGAAGGAGTACACCCCCGCGAAGTACGCGGCGCTCCCGGTCGTCGGGGGCTGGTTCGGGAAGGAATCCGGCAACTACGAGAACTTCATATCGATGAAGCCCGATATCGTCGTCGAGGGCTACACCACCGATGGTGGAGCGGCGGGTGCTACCGTCGCCGAACGGCAGGAGAAGATGGGTTCGATCCCGGTCATCGCCGTCGAGGACACCACCAGTTCCACCGGCTACTCCGCGCCCATAAGGTTCATGGGCGATCTCCTCGGCGAGGAGGAGCAGGCCGGAGCGATGATCGCCTTCTACGAGGGCGTGCTCGCCACGGTGACGGAGCGCGTGGCCTCGATCCCGGATGATGAACGGGTGGGGGTCTACTACGCCGAAGGTCCAAAAGGACTCTCGACTGACCCTACGGGCTCGCACCACTCCGAGCTCATCGAACTCTGTGGCGGAAAGAATATCGCAGACTGCGCTCTCACGCCCGGCATGGGGATGACAGAGGTCTCGATGGAGCAGATCATCCGGTGGGATCCCGAGGTCATCCTGGCAGGCGAACCGGAGTTCTACGCTACGGTCCGGACCGATCCGCTCTGGCAGGATATAACCGCCGTGAAGGACGACAGGGTCTATCTCATACCGCGGACAGCGTTCTGCTGGTTCGACCGACCGCCGGGCATCAACCGGATCATCGGTATCCCCTGGACCGCGAAGGTTCTCTACCCTGAGCTCTTCAGCGATATGGACCTCGAAGACCTTATCCGGGAGTATCACGAGATCTTCATCCATGTATCGCTCACCGATGACCAGATCCAGGGTATCCTGAACCCGGAGGTTTAGAGAATGGAAGAAGAGAAAGGCGGGGCGGATCGCATGGATAAGATCGCAAAGACGGTCTTTGCCCCGATCTACCCGGTGATCGCGGAGCAGATCCTCGACCGGTGCGGGATCACCCGTGGCCGGTGCCTTGATATCGGCAGCGGTCCGGGGTCGCTCGGTATAGCGCTTGCAGAGGCGAGCGATCTCGTGATCACGCTCCTCGACTCCTCGCCCGAGGCGCTTGAGATCGCCGAAGGAAACGTCCGGGGAGCCGGGCTTTTGGACCGGATATCCCTCCTCCCGGGGGATGTCCATGAGATCCCGCTCCCCGCAGGGTCAGTCGACCTCATCGTCAGCCGGGGCTCGATCTTCTTCTGGGATGATCTCCCCCGGGCGTTTGCTGAGATCTACCGGGTGCTCGCGCCCGGCGGGAAGACCTACGTCGGGGGAGGGTTCGGGACCGCCGACCTCAGGGACTCAATAACGGAGGCGATGTTAAAGAAGAACCCGGACTGGAAGAACTTCCGGGACAAAAACCTCGGGCAAGATAACCAGGCGCGGATAGCGGGCATCGTGAAGGATCTCGGGCTCCCCCACCGGGTCATCAACGACGACTCAGGGTTCTGGATCGTGATCGAGAAGGAGCAGTAGACATGCACTGCTCCATATGCGAGAACCGTTGTGTTATCAGGCCCGGGGGGACCGGGATCTGCCGGATGTACACAAACGAGGATGGGGTGATCGTCGAGCGGTTCCCCGACCACTACATCGCGGCGATGCCGATCGCGATCGAGACGATGCCGATGTGCCACTACCACCCCCGGGAGACGTTCCTCCAGGTGAGCGGTATCGGGTGCACATTCTCCTGTGGTGGGTGCATATCCGAGACGATCGCCCACCATGCGGAGGCCGTCTCCGGGGCGCTCCGGCATATCCCGCCCGACGCCCTGGTCAGGCGCGCCCAAAAGAAGGGGTGCCGGGGGATAGTGTTCTGCCTCAACGACCCGACCGCCATGCACCAGACATTCCTCCGGGTGGCCCGGGCGGCGCACGATGCGGGGCTCCTTATCGGGTGTGCGACGAACGGCTACTACACGGAGGAGTCGCTCCAGGAGATCGCATCTGCGATCGATTTTGTGAATATCGGGCTGAAAGGAGCATCCGATGCGTGTTACCGCTCCTGCGGGGCAAAATCTGCCGAACCGACCTACCGGACGGTGCAGAGGCTCTTTGAGGCGGGCGTCCACGTCGAGGTCTCCTGCATGTATGCACAGGGCTACCGCGACGAGGTCTTCGCCGCCGCCGGGAAGATCGCGGAGGTATCCCCTGATATACCGTTTCAGGTCATGCGGTTCATACCCTTCGGTGACGAACCGCCGGAGAGGGAGCCGACGATCGCTGAGTCCGAGGCGATCTGCGACGACCTCCGGCGGATGCTCTCCCACGTCTACCTCTTCAACTCTCCCGGGACGGATTACCTCAACACGGTGTGCCCTGTCTGCGGGGACGTGGCCATCCGGCGGGAGTTCTTCGGGCCGATGGGGGCGCGGACGATCACGATACCGCCGGACGGGCGGTGTTCCTGTGGATTCTCGCTCCCCCTGACCGGGAGTATCGGGGGTGAGCCTTACGCCGAGCCCGGCATGATGGGCGGCTACCGGTTCACGCGGGCGCTTGAGATGGTCCACGCTGTCCTGGTCTGTCTTGGTATCGAGTCCGATGCCGACCTCGCCCGGGTCTGGGCGGGGGTGATCCGGGATGACTTCATAGAGGGTCTCCACGGGAAGATCCAGAAAATAGATAGCTACCTCGGTCTCGTCCGGGAGATCGGGGAGCGGGCGGATCGCGCAGGCGAGGCGGAGAGGCTCGCGTCCTACATAACCGACCGGGTGGCGGCGGTCTCATCGGCGGTCGAGGGCTGCCACCGGCCCCGTGTCTACTACTCGATGGGGACGCCGCTCTTCGCCCTGAACGCTGAACGCTTCGAGATGAACCTCGTGGAGGCGGCCGGCGGCGATCCGGTCAACCGTGCGATTGAGCGCGCCGGAAAACCCGGTGTCAACATAACCCCGGAGGAGTTCGCCGCGTTTAATCCTGAATTTATATTCATATCCGGGTTCCTCTCGGCCCCGGTATCGGATTACATCGCGGCGTGCCGGCGGATGGGGCTTTCTGCCGATGCGATCGAGAACGGTCGGGTCTACACCATGCCGCCGGGCTGGGACTTCGGCAACCCCCGCTGGGTTCTCGGTCTTGCCGCGATCGCCGGCACCCTCCACCCGGAACATGCCGCGTTCGACCTCGCCGCAGAGCAGGACCGATTCTACCGGATGTTTTACGGCACCAGCGCGGCCACGGTCTCGGGGAACCGGTCGTTTTATCGTCCGTAAGGGTGGCGGACGATCACGCCACCCCCCTGCTCCGGCAGCCGCAGGGGTTCATCGGGACACAGACCATCCGCTCTGCCTCCTCGATGTAGTGGACGCAGATATCGACCCCGTAGGCCTCGCGGAGGTTCTCCTTCGTGATGACGTCCCCGGCCGGCCCGTTTGCTATCAGCCTCCCCCTCTCAAGGATGGCGGCCGAGTGCGAGACCAGGAACGCATGATCGGGGAAGTGGGTGCACATCAGTATGGCGATCCCGTCGGCGGCGAGGCTATCGATCGTCGCTATCGTCCTCATCTGGTTCCCGATATCGAGGTGCGATGTCGGTTCGTCGAGTATGAGCAATGAGGGCTCCTGGGCGAGGGCACGGGCGATCATCACCATCTGCGCCTCCCCGCCCGATATCTCGGAGACGGGCTTCTCCCGGAGGTGGGTGATCCCGATACGCTCAAACGCCTCTTCTGCCTTCTCGTAGTCCTCCTCTTTCGGGACCGCGAAGGTCGATATATGGGGTGTCCTCCCCATGAGGACGAAGTCGAGCGCCGAGAACGGGAAGGCGGAGCGGTGGGTCTGGGGGACGTAGCCGACCTGCCGGGCGATCTCGTCGGGACGCATACTGCTGACCCGGTGGCCGTTGATCTCGACCACTCCCTTCTGGAGCGCGAGGATGTTTAAGATGCACTTGATCAGGGTTGATTTTCCCGTTCCGTTCCTCCCGAGGAGGGAGAGGACTTCTCCTCTCTCAAGCGAGAAGGAGACGTCATCAAACTGTTTTGTTATGCCGTCGTATGAGAACGAGGCGTTGCTGACGTTCAGTATCATGATACCCAGCCTACTTTTTTCCGGGTCAGGAGATACGCGAAGAACGGTGCGCCGATGATCGCCGTCAGGATGCCGAGCGGGATCTCGGCCGCGGTGATGGTCCGTGCTATGTCATCGACGAGGAGAAGGAACGAGGCCCCGAGAACGGCTGATACCGGTATGAGTCTCCGGAAATCCGGGCCGACGAGCATCCTCCCGATATGGGGAACGACGAGGCCCACCCAGCCGATGATCCCGCTGATGCAGACCGCTGAAGCGGTGATGACTGTTGATGCGATGACGAGCACCATGGTCATCCTCTTTGTGTCCACCCCGAGTGCCCGCGCCTCCTCCTCGCCGACAGCGAGGAGGTTGATACGCCACCTGATGAGGAAGAGGCAGAGGCTCCCGAGGAGGATCGGCGGTGCTACGGCAATGATATCGGCGTTTGAGACCGCTGAGAGGCTTCCCATCATCCAGAAGACGATCGCGGGCAGGGTGTCGTAGGGATCGGCGATGTATTTGGTGAGCGATATGAAGGCGGAGAAGAGCGATCCGACGATGATACCCCCGAGGACGAGGACGAGGGTCGAGCCCCTGCCGACGGTCCGACCTATGCAGTAGGCGACCAGGACCGCGATGATACCAAAGACAAAGGCAGAGACCTGGATGATCATGGGGTTTCCGGAGAGGAGGATCCCGAGCGCCGCCCCGAACCCGGCCCCGGCGGAGACGCCGAGTATGTCGGGTGAGACGAGGGGGTTTCTGAAGAGCCCCTGGAACGAGGCGCCGGCGATGGAGAGCCCTCCCCCGACGAGCATCGCCGCTACCACCCGGGGGAGCCGGATCCGGAAGATGACCGTCTGTTCCGATGCGCCCCAGGTCTGCTCGAAGGAGGGGAGGATGACCTGCTGATCG
>JAAYND010000323.1 GCA_012521035.1 Methanomicrobiales archaeon | reverse complement strand
TAGATTCCGGCCTCTTTACGGTGACGATGTGGACGCGCTCGGTGATGCTGCTGCCGCTCCCGTCGGAAGGGGCGAGGATTGTAACCTCGTGCTCCTTTGCAAGGCTTTTTGCCTCTTTCTGGAATATTCGACCGTCGTTTGGTCCATGCGTGGATGTAAGCATGCAGATCTTCATATTGTACCAAGCGCGAGTTAGTTCTTTATGGCCCTTACGAACAGGGGGAGATTAGTTTGTCCTCCATAGCGGTTTGATGCCATGGTATATCCCGCTTGCCCTCTTTGCCTTGTTTTGGCCCCCGTGAGAAAAATTTCTAATTCCTGTATGATGTCGTCTTTAAAGTCTCCAGTGATCGAGGACCTGCATGATTCTGAGCACTCTTGCGCACGTTCGCGGAGAGTTGAGCCATACCTGACGTCCAGAACAGCAGGAGGCATCCCTCCGGGTATCATGCCCCTGGGGACCGGGAGGGTATCCCCTCCTGGCAGAGGTGTTTTGGGATGCCCTCTATAATAAAACCGTTTACTTAACAAGCAGCATGTGAGTATATCATATCTGATCTGATGATTTCCCACGATATTATCAATGATATTCGATCACTGATCTACGATGCGATTACACTTATTTTCTCAGTGCTATCCCAACTTGTGCCGAAGGATGCGCATAAGGTTCTGTTCTTTTCGACTCCTGATTTCTCTGATAATGCGAAGTACGTCTATAACAAAATGCTCGAATCAGGTTTCGATGAGGCCTACCAACTAATCTGGTGCGTCTATTCACCCGTTCATGCTAATTATGTTATCCGGCGATCGTGCGAGTATGTCTACCACGCATTGACAGCAAAGTATATCATCAGTACCCATGGCACCCCTGCATGGAAGTCCAAAAATCAGGTCAGCATTGAGTTATGGCATGGTCTCCCCCTAAAAACTATTGGGTACTTTGCCGATAGTTTTTATCAGAGCGCTGTTGCAAGATTCTCTGCAACACAGAGGTTGCAGAGGTTTTCGAAGTCTGTGGATTACTTCATCGCGACCTCAGAATTTGAGCGATTGATCTTCTCTTCTGCTTTCTTGGTCGATCCCAGAAAAATTTTGACCCTCGGGCAACCCCGTTGCGATGCGCTTTATCGGCCTAGAGATTCTGGGATGCACGTACTATGTCGCATTCTTGATCAAGATAACGTTTCTAAAAAGAGAGTTGTACTGTACCTCCCCACCTTCCGAGAATATAATGCCAGTACGAGCCGTAGAGTTATGGAGGAAATCCTCGAAAGTGAAAAATTTCACCGATTTGTGAAAGATGAGAACATGTTGTTTATATGCAAACCGCACCCTCATGACGAGGATGTTTTTCAAGCGTATAATGGAGAAAATATTCGCATATTATTAAACGGGGACCTGCGACGAGCCAATGATACTATTTATGACTTCCTAAATGCTGTTGATATCCTAGTTACCGACTATTCGTCAGTGTACTTCGATTACCTTCATCTGAACCGGCCTATTATCTTTTACGTGCCTGACATTGAAGATTACCAAAAGCAGAGGGGCTTTATTCCCGAATCGTTTCGCGACTGGGCTCCTGGAGATATCTCATATAATGTTGATGAACTGATGGGAGCTCTTATGAGTTCCCTCGTCAATCCAGATAAATGGGAGTCAGAGAGAATCAGGGTAAAAAGGCTGGTGTTCAAATACGCCGACGGTCTTGCGTGTGAAAGGGTCTGCAGATTAATCGGTCAACTTTAGCATGACTTAATTTGAGGTCCGCGTGAATATTCTTCAAGCCATAATGCGGCTTTATTGAATAAGCATATCCCAAAAGTGTCTGGCGATCGAAGATCCCGGTGGGTCAGCGCACCCTTACGCACTGGAACGACGCTTTGACGCATGCAGGATACAGAAATCGGAGATGCCGTCTATGCCTGGTCTCTCAGTTTGGGGGAGGGACCGGGGGGGTCTGCCCCTCCCGGCAGAAGATTTTTGGGACAACCTCAATCACACATGAGGTTCGAGGGGTGGAACCCAAACTCCACATGAGTTAGGGATTCCCTTCTCCAACCTGGCTTTCTATTCCTGATTCTCTCTTGCAAATCGCGAGATCTCTATACGTATAATCCCTAATATTAAACCATATGGAAGAGTGGGTTCGTGCATGGCTGGAGGAGCGATGGAGTCAGGGCGAGACGTGTCTAGAGATCAAATACCTCCAGAACACAAACCCTACGTCTACCAGTCGACAAGTGTCTACGACAAGACCATCAAATCCCCCAAGAAGGTGAGCACGTATCTTGGCCGGCTCACGCAGGAAGCGGGGCTCATCTCCAAAGGGACCCGGGGTGCGCGTCGCCCGTTCCCTCCTCGGAGCATTCGGGAGTACGGGAATGCCACTCTCTTGGCCGAGGAGATCTGGGACCTGCTCCCGACCCCCCCAGGACGCCTTCCTGGGCTGCTGGCAGGAGGTTGTCGCTCTCATGTTCACCCGGATCGCCGGGTACACGCCGCTCTCCCGGGTCGGGGACGCTTGGGAAAAACTCGACAACGTCCTCGATATTACCCCGGACTGTGACCCCCGCACCCTCTCCCGGGTTCTCACCACGGTCGGCGAGGACCGCGTCGCCCAGCAGGCGGTCTTCCAGCACCTTGCCTCCCCGGCACGGCAGCTCGTCTACGACCTCTCGTTCGTCTTCTCGTACTCCGAGACCGTGAATCTTGCGGAGTTCGGCTACAACGCCGACGATCTCTGGCTGCCGCAGGTCAACATCGCGCTCTTCAGCGCGACCGATAGCAGGCTCCCGGTGATGATCTGGGCTCTGCTCGGTTTGGTTCGGGATATCGCCACCTTGGTCCGGCCACTGCAGGAGATTGATACCACTGGGGCCACCCTCGTCCTCGATCGGTGATTCGTCTGGGAGGCGAACGAGATGGCCCTGACTGAGGCGAAGATCCCGTTTGCCCTCCCTCAGCGTCGCAACAGCACCTGGTATGAAACCCGGATCCATCTCACCGACCACTACTTCCACCACAAGCGGCTGATCCACGCCGGAAAACGCGAGGTGGACGGGGTGGCATTGCTACCTCTACGAGGATGTCGATCTGGCGGCGTAGGAGGAGAAGATCGACCGGGAGACGCTGAACCGGCGCGCTTCATCCGCCGGCCGGATCCTGGTCGCCTCCTCGCTGACGGCGGAGCCCCAGGGGTCTACGACCTCTACAGGTCCTGGAACCTGATCGAAGACCATAATGTCTGCGTTCAAGAGCCTGATCCAGGTGGATACACTCTACCTCCGGGACAGAGTGGCGGTCTTCGGCCACGTCTTCGTCGGGTTCCTCTGCCTCTACCTCTCCTGCTGGATCTTGGACCACATTAAGCAGGCGGGGATGACGGCACACCTCGCGCCTCAGGGGCTGCTCCTGAAACTCTCAAAGGTCTATGCGGTGAAGAGCGGGGAGGGGAGGCAGAACACCGAGGTGCCGAAGCAGGTTCGGAAGATCGCGGAGAAACTCAAACTCGATAATCCCCTAATAGGTGAGGAGTTTGGGATACAATTGTTTTTATTCCTGAGATATGCATGATTTAATATGAAAGCGGTAATATTGGCAGCGGGTCTCGGGACGAGGTTACATCCAATAACATTAATCAAACCAAAATGTTTGGTTAAAGTCGGTGGAAAGCCCATAATTGAGCATCAAATTGCAGCATATCAGTCTGCTGGTATCTCGGATATTGTTGTCATAAGTGGATATAAAATCTCGATGGTGAAAGAGCATTGCAAAAATCAGTTTAACGGAGTTAATTTGACAATTATTGAAAATAAAGATTTTTTGACAACAAACAACATGTATTCCTTATATCTGGCAAAGGATCTTCTAGAAGGGCATGATTTCATATTGAGCAATGGTGACGTTGTCTATGATCCCCAGATCGTAAATTTACTCGTTAAAGATGCGAAAACCGACATGATTGCCTGTGATAAGGGTTCATATGCTGAGGAGTCCATGAAAATATCAATCCTTAATGGATATATTTCAGATATAAGCAAGAAAATTCCTGCCCGTGAAGCATATGGAAACAGTATAGATTTATACAAGTTCTCTTCTAATTCCTCGAACATTTTATTTTCAGAAGTCTCTAGAATTGTAGAGTTTGAGAAAAATTTGAACGACTGGTTTGAAGTGGCGTTGCAAAGGCTGTTTGTGAAAAATCGTTTAAACATGAGGCCTTTTGATATTGAAAGACGCAAATGGGTTGAAGTGGATAATTTTGTAGATTTATCCCAGGGAGATAAACTGTTTAACAATATATACCCACTAGAGCGTAAAACGGTATTCATATTCGACCTGGATGGTACTGTATATGTTGGGGATAAGGTAATTCTTGGTGTAGCAAATTTGATAAACCGTCTAAGGGGAAAAGGAAAAAAAATCTACTTTATGTCAAATAATTCTTCCCGATCGAACCAGGAATATGTATCAAAATTAACCTCAATGGGGGTCCATGCTGAACGAAACGAAATTATTATTTCAACTGATGGGGTGATAGATTTCCTTAAAAGGGAGAATGTAGTTGATGTATATGTCCTTGGCACTCAATCCATGCAGCAATTATTTATCGACAATGGATTTGATATTCAGTCAAATAATCCAACATATGTTGTGCTAGGGTATGATACAGAATTAACATATTCAAAACTTAAAACTGCCTCTATCTTTCTCCAGCGTGGGAGTAAACTCATAGCCACTCACTGTGATACAGTGTGTCCAACACCGGATGGGTTTGTGCCTGATATCGGATCCTTTCTAGCCCTGTTTGAAAGAGCATTGGGTATAAAACCCGTTAAGATATTTGGCAAACCCAACGTTGAAATGTTGTCTGATATTATACAGGATCAGGGAATTAATCTTGACAGCATTGTGATAATAGGTGACAGACTATATACTGATATGAAGTTAGCGAGATCTGTAGGATGTGATTTTATTTGTGTTCTTAGTGGCGATACTAGGAGAGAGGACATTGAGCAGACTGAAAATTTTCCGGATTTAATATTAGATGACGTTAGTCATCTAATTGATTTGATCGGATAATAGTGGAGTCATCTTAAATGAGTTGATAAAACGTTGTGGAGGATGATGAAATGGATGTAGCTATTGTAGGGTCGGGGAGTATGGGTACTGCATTAGCCCAACGTATATCACACAATGTCCCTAGTGTTTTTTTATTTGCTCGGAGAGAGGAGGTTGTATCTTCAATAAACACAGACCGAATAAACATAGATTACTTTCCATCTCTTCGTCTGAATGAGAACATTTGCGGATGTCTATTTAATGATTTCTACAAAGTTGATCCAGATATAGTTATTTTTGCTATTCCTTCGGGAGCTGTACGGGGTACGGTTGAGAATTATTTCTCCAATCTCTCTGGAAAAGTGGTCATATCAACGGCCAAAGGGATTGAATATCCGTCGTTAATGACCATGACAGAAATAATATCTAAATATTCAACCTGCAAAACTGTATTAAGTTTTTCTGGCCCAAATTTCGCTGATGAGATCGCATATGGTCATATTGCTGGCGCTACCGTTGGCATCAGCGATCCATCACTCAGAGCGATGGTGTCTAGTCTCTTCGGGGGATTCGTCTTGGATTTTTCAGACGATGTCACGGCCGTTGAATTATGTGGTATACTAAAAAACGTATATGCTATCGGAACAGGAATGTGGGATTCAGTTTACAGCAACTATAACGAGCATTATACTTTCCTGAATCTGTGTTATAAAGAAATGTGTAATTTCCTAAGGGTGATTTCTCGAGATGAAAATATTTTCACAAAATTCTGTTGTTTTGGAGATTTTGCTCTGACCGCAAATGTCGATAAGAGTCGTAACCGAACTTTAGGTTTGATGGTGGGAAAGAATATAATAAAAACTCCCTATTTAGAGTCAGGGATAACGTTTGAGGGGTCTAAATCTGTTAAGGCTATAATCGAATTGGCTCGTCAACATAGTGTTGAAATGCCCATTGCACTATTTGTCTATGACACATTGAATGGAAATATTGATCGAGCAGGAACTATCCACAAAATAATCCGGACTAATGCACTTGACTAAATTATCTCTCATTTAATTGAGGTCATCCCAAGGATATAAGTCATTCTTAGACAGAATTCTGATTCGTAGCCTTCCGAGAAATCGACGGTGATCCCTGTGTTATTATCCGGAACTACCTGACTTTTTCCCACCTTTCGAGTTGGTTGCTCAACTCGATACCAGCGCTCACTGCTTGCACATTGAAGATCCTCATCCAGCGTCCAAAAACAATCCATCTCCATATAAGGGTGCTACTGGGCTCTTCTCCTGAGAGCATCCGGTCCAGTTTGCCAAGAACATCTCTCTTCAAGATACCCTTTGAGTCCAGAACTGCCTCCTGGAGTAACTGGCGGAAGATCTCGGGGTTTTCATGTCGTAACCAGTGTTCTTCTGCTGTATAGAACCCCATTTTGTCCATACGTATGCGTATCTTCTCTGGGAGGATACCTTTCATCGCTTCGCGTAGCACACGCTTTGTTACACCTCCATCAATACGATACTCCTCTGGGAGGCCCATAATATATTCGACCATACGGTAATCCAGGAATGGAGTCCTTGTCTCAACAGAATGCGCCATGGAGTTCCGATCTTGCCAGTGAAGAAGAGTTGGTAGGCTTATGCGTAGCATCTGATCCAGAGCGATCGACTGTGTGATTGTGATGGTTTCTGACCGTGTAGAAGATGATTCATCTATCTGCCGAACAGGACTATAACACACGGAAAGCAGATCGGTGTTGATCCATGATGGTTTGGCACGACCTGCTGTCGCATGCGCTTTCATGACCTGTCTGATGGAGGACGGCAGCAGATAGTATCCCATCATGGTGAGTGATTGAAGTTCTGAAACCCCATGCCAGGACTTAACTGCCTTTATGTCTCGCCAGAGTCGTACCCACTCCATGCTGTGGAAGTGGTCCGCATATCGGCACCCGAAAAACCATTGATATCCGCAGAGTTGCTCGTCTGCTCCCTGACCGTCCAGTAAGACCTTCACCCCGTGGTCTGCTGCGAGTTGAAAGACGAGCCACTGAGCATAGATGCTTGTCGTCTTAAACGGCTCGTCTTGATGCCAGATGATGTCGTCAAGTTGTTGAAGGAGTTTTTCAAAGGAAGGGTACGTATAATATGCCTCAATTTGCCGTGATTTGACTACTTCGTCGATATACTCCTGCTCGTCATACTGTTTTACATCTGAACAGGCAGAAAACGTCTTCAGGAAGCCATCATTCTGCTCCTCCCCGAGAAGATCGCTTGCCAGGCAGACTATGGATGATGAATCAAGCCCGCCTGACAGGCACGACCCACCCGGAACATCCGAACGCAACCGTAGTCGCACCGAGTCCTGGAGCAACTGTTTAAATTCAGTTGCCGCTTCATCAAACGTTCCGGAGAACTGTTGCGGCTTAAGGTGATACCACCGGTAGACCGGGAGGGTGGTGCCAATATCGCCTACCCGGAACTCTGCAGCTTCACCGCCTCGGAGTTGGTGTACCCCGGCAAAGAGTGTTTCTGATGTATGGTCGAGGAGGTTCGAGACCAGGTAGTCATAGACGCGCGGTCCATTTATCTGGGGCTTCCACCCGGGTAGGACTGTGAAAGCTTTGATCTCTGAGGCTATCGCCAGGAACCCCTCGGGGGAGAACCAGTAGTAAAGCGGCTTGACCCCGAAACGATCGCGGGCGATGAACAGTTTCTGCTCCTGAGCGTCGTAGATGATGAACGCCCACATGCCATTGAGGCGGTGGAGGCAATCGCGGCCCCAGTGTGCGTATGCGGCGAGAAGGACTTCTGCATCGGTGTTAGAAGTGAATTGATATCCATAGGGTTCGAGTTCGAGATGGAGTTCCTGATAGTTATATATTTCTCCGTCATACACGATCCAGTATCTCTGCTCAGGTGAACACATGGGCTGATGACCAGCTGGTGTGGGCTCTATGATAGAGAGGCGGCGATGGCCGAGCGCTAATATTGCATCTTCGGGGATAATACCCGGGTCGAGACCATTGGGAGCATAGGGCATGTCTGCTTTAAATGTCTGCACGGGAGTATCCTCGCCACCGAATATCGATACCTGCATGGCATCGCGTCCGAAAAGAGCACATCCCTCGTCCTCGGGACCACGATGACGGAGAGTGTCGGTCATTACTGTAATGCATCTCAGCTGCTCCGAAGATCCACCTCGCAGGATAAGTGCTGTAACCCCACACATGGTCTTTTCCTTTCGTAACAGTTACTCCTCATGATGGAAATGTCTTCTTAAATTAGGAAGAGTATACATAATCTGGTTGTTTTAGCCTAACGCATTTTTGTTGATTTGCTTAAGATGTACGATCTAACATTTTATCCAATTTTAGATTTGCAACGTCCCAAGGACTGGTGATCGGCTCCCATTTTTCAGGTCGAGGGATTCTCGGAAAACTGATCTCAGGTATTCGTTCTACCTTCAAGCACCGTATTATAGATATTATAAATCTCCATCCCAATGCGTTCAACACCGAACTTCTGCTCTACATAATCATGCAGGCTTTTGGGATCGTAACTCTTGTGAGACATGAGCATTTTATCTATTGCCCTAACCAGTTCTTCAGTGTTGCCAGGTTCGATGAGCATTCCTACCTGTGGAGTGATATAGTCCTCAGGACCCCCACACCGGGTTGCAAGAACTGGAATTCCCGACGCCAGAGCCTCGGCGCAGACCACAGCAAAAGTTTCATGGTTGCTATTCAAGACAAAAATGTCAGACTCTCGTAACATGTCCGCTAGATCAGAGTCCGTCATTCTCCCATAAAAGAACACATATTTATCTAATATATCAAGGTTTTTTGCGAGGTCTACTAGCATTCCATAATCCTTACCGTCACCGACGATGTGCAACTCAAAATCATCCCGCTTCTGTGAGAGAGCAGATACCGCACATAGTAGACCAGATATATTCTTCTGTTCATTATCGAGCAAAGATATGTGAATTAATCTCTTCTGGGAATGATCTTCGTATTTGTTTGAGTATGGATAAAAGAATCCTGTGTCTATAACATTCGGGATAACTCGGTATTTATCCGTGCTATAATAGCGTTCCATTTGCTTTTGAAGCGAAGAGGATACTGGCATTATTACTTTTGCCGAAAAGAGCACAAACTGCAAAAGAGCTTTGTGGACTGCGGTGCGGGCATGGACGCTGAATGGACTGGTATGCTCGGTTATGACCACAGGGATGCCCGTGAATCGACTCAGTATGCCTCCGAAAAGACCCATCGGGAACACCACATGAGCATGAATGATATCCAGTCGACCGAGTTTTCTTTTCGCAAGTTTAACACCTTTGAATCCTTGAACTAAAAAACTCCACGAAGTGAGTAAAGTACGGAGGTATTTACTTCCGATAACTGGTCGTTTTAAATAGATCCGGATAGTCTCGACACCGTCCTCAAATACTTCCTCAATTTTGTTTTCTCTAGACTCCTTTCCGGGATGGATATATAGAACAGTTACATCGCAGAATTTCGAAATTGCCTGAGCATGTCGCTTTATAAATATTCCTGACAGGGGACGCTCATTGTTTGGATACCAACTTGCCAAAAAGAGAACCTTTACTCTTTTCTCCTGCTGCCCAACCATGTGACTTGACTCCGACTGATTTGACTATGTGCCGAGATGACCAATGTTTATCTGCACCATACAGAAACTTGCCTCTTTGTCTCCGATAACCATTTCTGATTGTTTTTTGGTGGGGAACTTTTTGGTAGTTGCTACCATCCAGGTTATATCAAGGGTGCCCTGCGATTTGGTGACCTGAACGTTCCCCCGCGCCTTCCACCACAGAGCAGCCAGACAAGTGGCAGCCCCTTGACTAGCATATGAGGTGCTCTCTTCATGCAGATCCCCCCGTGTGCGCAAAGTTTGATATAGCGACGCGCCACTCATCAACCCCGGTCGCATGAAGGTCGCGCTCATCACCAACTACTGGAAAGAGAGCCAGGGCGGCGGCATCAGAGTCTACCTGCAGAACCT
>JAAYND010000316.1 GCA_012521035.1 Methanomicrobiales archaeon | reverse complement strand
CCTTCCCTCACCCCCGGGGGGAGCCGCGTATCGAGTTCGTCCAGTAGCTGTCTCTTTCCACCGGCCCATTTGAGGAAAGGTTTTGCATGCTGAGCTCTCATTCTCCCTCAAACTCCGCGGATTCGAACCCGAGATGGGTGCAGTTCTCCCGGACTGCCCGTTGCAGGTTCTCATCAAATCCTCCACCATCCACTGCGCTGATCTCGATCTTGATCGTGACCTTGGTATCCGGTCGTGGTGTGAGTTGCAGAATCACCTCATCGACGATCTGGTCGAACGCAATCTTTGGCGTTAGTGGATCGATCTCGGTATACCCGTAAAATCGTGTCTTTACAGACGAAAGGTCTATCAGCACCGGGTCGGCCCCGGTAAGAGTTCTTCTGCCAATCGCGGCAACACTCCCTTCCTGCACATCACTGTTGCCGAGCGGTGTACCGGCCGGGTAAGGTGCATCGAGGGGTCTAATGCTCTCTTCATACGCCGCCGCTGTGGCTGGTTCGATCAGGAGGAGTGAGTCATCAACGATGATCGATCGCCTGCCTTTCCCGAAGGTGAACTCGATGTACTTCTCCCCGTCTCGCCCGGCAGCGAGTCCGAAATAGTCCCTTGTGCCGGCTCCTGCCTCAATTGTCCGTCTCAGGACATCACGGCTCTGAAGCCTGGGAAGATAGAGGTAGCGGCAGGTGTTCTCCCAGAACTCGCCGGCCTTCACATCAGCGGACCCGTCTGTCCAGAACCACCGCTTGAGCTGATTGCAGAGGTGGATCGGTGCCCATTCGGTGATCAGGACCTCGTTTTCTCTGAGGACTCGTTCAATCTCTTTGATCGGGGTCTCTGCACCCGGGTTGATGCTGTAACGCTCCCATTCTATGTTGGGCGAGACCCGGCCGGCATCGAGTTCCTGCACCGGCACGAGTAACCAGCGGTAGGTCTCCCGGATCGCTCTGGTTACTGTCTTTCTGGCAGTATCGCGGTTGGTCTTCGCGGTATCTCCCATGAGGTTGTCGAGGACGATCCGCTTGTTCTCATAGTCTGTGACGATCGACTCCCACGCGAGCATCGAGCGGACGTGATCGGTGAGGATGGAGACGTTTTCGGCGCCGGGAGCGAGGAAGATGAGGCGGTTCTGCCGGTGCCGGGGCTGGTCGCCACGGTTTTTGATGTACTCGGCGGCACAGTTTGTCGCCATCGCTCTGCTGTTCTTCCCGTATTGGGCATGAGGAGGGAGGATGACCAGGCGCAGGGCGGAGTCGTCGGGGATATCCCCGCTCGGGGTGAAGATGTGGATGCCGTCAAAGATTCCCCTCTGTATGGCTCTCCTGATGCCCTCCTGGATCTTCGGGACGACACTTTCCCTCTCATCGAAACGTTTTTTCCGCTCTTCCATCTCGCGTCGGAGGTTTGGGCGGGTGTCGAACCAATAGCGGTTCTCTGCGCTGTTGAGGTAGTAGAGGCGGTCGGAGAGGCGGTGGAGGGCGTCGCGGTAGATGCCTGTCTGCTGGCCGGGCTGGATGCTGCCGAGGAGGACTCGTTCCTGCTCGATCCCCTGTACCATGCGGTTCGGGGTGCCGGGGGCGCTGCCGAGGAAGATCGCTCGTGCCACCCGGCGGCAGGCCTGGACGCTCCCGAAACGGGTGTCGCGGTTCTCGATCCCGGCCGTCTCTGCACGGTCGCCGTCGATGTCGCGCTCGACGACGGGATCCCAGCCCGGCGGGAGGTAGTAGATCATCTCGTTTCTGGTGTCGCCGTCGTAGAGGGGGAGGCTGCCGGGCATGATCAGGAGGTCGTTGTTGCCGTCTTTCCAGAGGCGGTGGATCACTTTCGCCATCAGTTTGAGGACGCCCCGGGTGCGCTGGAAGTTCTCAAGCGATGACCAGTCTTCGTAGAGGCGGTCGAAGATCTCGGGGTGGATGGGGTAGGCTTTGATGAGCCGGTCGTAGTAACGGCTCTCCTGGGTCTCGCGCGGGAACTCGGGGCCTGCGGCGATATAGAGGTCGGCAAACGAGCGGCAGGCGGCTTCTACGGCGGTGGTGTTGGTGATTTCGGCAAAGAGCCTTCTCCTGACGATCTCGAAGGCCTCCTCAGCTGCGACCGGTTTCCAGAGCGCCTGAACGCGGGCGAAGTAGTGTTCGAGGGTGTGGAGGGCGGCGACACCCCGTCCGAGTCCTGCTTCCTGGTCGGATTCGGGGAGGGAGGCGAGGAGGACGGCGGTCGGGACGGCTTTTATCGCCTCGGTGAGGGCCTGCATGAAGGTGATGTTGGAGCCGTAGGTTCCGCCGGCAAGTTTTGTTTTTTCGTCGAACTGCCGGAGGTAGGCGACGAGTTCATCCATGAGGATGACGCAGGGTGCGTATCGGGCGAGGAGGCGGGCAAGCGCTTCTTTCCCGGGGGAGGTGCCGGAGAGGTCGGCTTCCCGGATCTCCCTGTAGGCTTCTTCGCCGCCGAGTTGCCAGGCAAGGTCGCCCCACATGGTGCGTATTTTGACGTTTCCCCGCGTATCAGGCATGTTCGGGGAGAGCCGGGTGCCGTCGATGACGGCGATCCGGGCTTTCGGGAGGTCGATGATGCCGGCGGCATCGAGGATTGGAGGGATGCCCTGCAGGTCGGAGACGGGTGCGGTGCCGCGGGCGAGGTGGTAGACGGCGAGCATGGTGTGCGTTTTGCCGCCGCCAAACGCTGTCTGGAGCTGGATGACGGGGTCGCCTCCCTGTCCGGTGATCCGTTTGAGGACGGAGTCGAGGAGGAGGCGCATCCCTTCGGTGATGTAGGTGCGCCTGAAGAAGAGCACGGGGTCGCCGTACTCGGGGCTTGCGGTGCCGGCATGGACGCGGGAGAGGTCGGCCGCGAATTCCGCTTGCTGGAAGGTGCCTTTGAGGACGTCTTCGTGCGGAACGGCGATCTCTCGCCAGGGTCGTGGTGATGTCATGGTTTACCCCTCTGAATTATGTGGCTGAATTTGTCGAGGATGAGGTTTTTCCGCTCTTCGATGAATGCCTCGTAGTTCTCCAGTTCCCAGAGATCGGGGTTCTTCGGGATCAGGTGCATCTCAAGGTAGGCATCATCCTTATCTGCAAACCATTTGTTCGGCGGGATATCCCGTTTTCCGGAGAACCCGTTCTCTTCTGCGGTAAGGAGCATGAGATTGGCTATCTGATCGCGGTCTTCCTGATAGTATTTGAGGAGGTTTCTACTTCCGGTCTCAGGATTGACTCGCTTTACGGTTCTCAAGAGTGACTGGGGGAAGATGTGGTCAGCCTGTGGAAGATTGTTTTCGTATGCTGGTGTGTAGTCAAAGTCCCTGTACCAGAGATTGAAGATGAGATGGATCTGCTTTGATCCGTAATACTGCCCAAGAACGGTGTTCTCCGTAACTTCCAGGTTGCGCCCATCTTCGCGTATGATGTCAAAGATCTTCCTGACATCAAACTCTCCAGAAGAACTAATCTCTTTTACGCACCGGTCGATAACAGTGTCCGGCGTACCGCTGAATGCCCCGCTGAGGAGCGTCCGGAGGAGGTATTCATTGAGATTCTGTACTGAGTCCCATTTTTCAGGGAAGTGGTAGCGGAAGTATATGACGGGGATCAGGACAAGGTAGGACGGCATTGCCTTATCCGTGCGGATGAAAGTCCTGCCGTAGATGTAATCCCTCACATCGCGGATGGCTGCTGAGATTCCCTCCCATTTGTCGATGAGTTCCTGCCGGATACGCTCATCACGGAACTTGCTGATTTCGTATGCTGCCCCTTTGTTGAGGAGCGTCAGGCACGTCTTCAGGATAAAGTCGCGGGTGAAGTCGTAACCGACACGGTTGAGATCATCGAGCAGTTCATCCATCCTCTCATCCGCATCCTCCCATGATGATGTCAGGAGGGAGAAGAGGAGATCGGATTTACCGAGGCGTGTTCCTCCAGAATTGGCACGGATGAAGATCTCGACGACATCGTCTTCCCGGTAGGCATCAGTGTTATCGACGCTGTCAAGTTCCTGATAGACGATCAGATCTCTGTTGACAAACTGCATCTGGACCAGTGCTATATTCTCTTCAACGCGCTCTTTTTCTGCTTCAGTCAACTCTCTCCCGGCGTTCCTTATGATCGATTTCGCGATCCTGTTGGGGAGATCGTTGCTAAAGACGATATCCTTGAACCTGACCCACGGGAAGGCGGCCTTCTGGGCATCTAAAAATTTGAACTTGTAGCGGACGTCTTCTGGTGCAACGAGATCGCCGCTGAGGATATCTAAGTAGAGTTCGCGCTTTTCGTAGCTTCCCTTGAGGCCGATGAAGAGGCTCTGGAGCCGCTGCTGGCCATCAAGGACGAGGAGTTTGGTTTTGTCGTCTTCGGGGACGTAGAAGTCTGTGAGCCGGATGGTATTTTTGTAGTTGTCTATGAATTTGCGACGGCGAATTCTGGATTTGGTTTTCCATACGAGGAGAGTACTGATGGGGTATTCCCGCATGATAGAGTCAAAGAGGCGCTCGATCTGGTCTTCTCGCCAGACGAACGGACGCTGAATGTTCGGCAGCCAGAACCCCCCGTTCCATTCCTCATCATTGAGGTAACTGACCATCTTTCTGATAGTCTCTTTCTGATTCTTCATACGTCAGTCTCCATAGGAGGATAGTGTCTTTTGTGGCGTTTTCTCGATCACGGCGGGCGTCTGTGCTTCGACGGCCCCCCATGATGTGATCAGTTCGTTATACGGGCGGGCGTCTTCGGCCCAGCCTTTGCGCTCGCAGAGGGTGTAGAGCCGGTAGGCGAGGTGCCGGATTGCCGCCACTCTGCTGGGCATCCGGGCGAGGAGGGCGGCGGCTTCACTTTCTCCGCCGCCGCACTGGTGTACCCGGATGAGGTGGTGGAGCGCTTCCCAGACGGGTGTCCGGGTGTCGGTCTCGGGCGACCAGTCGCCGGGATACTCCGACCACTTCATGAGCCGGACCTTGCCGCCGCCGGCTTCGATGACGCCGGCATCCCGGACGCCGTCAACAGTCGTGCCGCGGGCGCGGGCGAGGACGTCGGCCTCACCGAATTTACCGTCCTTCCAGCCGTTCTCCTCGAACCACCCGAGGCAGAAGCGGGTGTCGGCGTCGGCCTCGCCGCCGGAATCAGAGAAGTACTCGTCGAGTTCGCGGTTGATGAGGGCGAGGGCGTCGTGGACCGGCATCGGGGTTCCGTCCGCTTCAAGGACGGCGGAGTACCGCGAGAAGACCCCCATCCCCGGCCCGATGGAGGCCTGGGCGAGATCGACGGGGGCGATCGAGGATGCGGTCATCTCGTCGAGCGCTTCGGGGAGCGTTCGCTTCAGTTCGCGGAGAAACTCCTTGCGGGAGACGGGCGGGGCGGAGGGGGCGCGGCGGCGGCAGACGAGGACGATGGAGGAGGCGAGGGCGTTTGTTTCTCTCCCAACAGGTCTGTTAGTTAGTTCGGTGCGCATCGGCCATGTGCCGGTGACGGCGAAGCCGGCCTTCAACACCGCATCGAGGAATGACTCCCAGCCGGGGGATGTGGTGTCGTTCCCCGCCGTCTCCGACTGCTTGAAGGCGTAGTAGATCGTGACCGGGAAGGCCGGGTGCGCCTGTTCGGAGAGGCGACGCATCGCCTCTGTCATGCCGTCCATGAAGAAGACTTCGGCTTTTTCCTTCGAGCCGTGGCGGTAGGGTGTTGCCACGAGTTCTTCGGCCTTCGGGACGGCCATCGTAGCAAAGAGGGAGGGATAGATCTCTTTCAGGGAACGGCGGAGCCAGACGTAGAAGAAGTCTGAGAGGTCGGCGTAGGAGATGTTGTCGTAGTAGGGAGGATCGGTAGAGATGATATTGTCCTGTGAAATATCTTGATTTGAGGCATCCGATTGGAGGCAAAATCCCTGCTTGTTGCCGAGAAGCCTATCTATTACTTTCGATAACGTGCTCAGACTGACGCCATAATCTCCAGCGGCATTTGCAAATAGGTTTGGTTCAGCAAAATCCCAAATCATAGGGATTGCTTGTCTGCCAAAGAGATTGCGAACTTGAGTTTTTGATCCCTCCCATCTACATAGTGAATTACAAATGTCGCTGAGACGACTGACCCCTAATCCAAGATACACCGCCACCGCATCCGCATACGCCGTCGCCCCCTCTCCCCCGGCCGCGAGCCCCCGGCCATCGTCAGGCACTCCGGCGGCGAGGGCGTCGCGGCGGACTTCTTCCCGCGCTTCGCCCACGAGGTCGGAGAAGGTCGTGAGGGCGACGAGCTGGCGGGGGGTGAAGATATCTGAGAAATTTGGGAGCCCATAGAGAGGGGGGGAGAACCAGCGGCGGTCGTTGGTCATCGGTTTATCGGCTTCCGGCACTGTAGGTTTTTCGATATCAGGAACCGCCACCGAATCACTTGAGAGATAGATGCGACCTCTTCGCCCTTCAGCTACCACTGCGATGGGAATTGCTTCAAGGCCGTACTCTGTTGCAATCTCCCTGACCTCAGGCTTCTTGATGAACGTCCCGCAAAATATGCATCTGGCTCCTCTGACATCTGTCGTGCTTTCAAGAATTTTGCCGTCCCATTTTGTTAGACCATCAAGCCTTGCTTTACCATCGAATTTTGCCGTGTTATCAAACCTTACTTTGAATCGCTTTACTGCTGGTACTACCCTATCAATCTCGACTTCAACATAGGTTTCCCTCCCTTTTTTCGTTGAGAGCGAGAATGAGCGCAACAGCGGAGCTCTTCCCTTGCATGCCGGATTTGGACACCGGATCGTCCTCGCCCAGAGCCACGCGATCACCGTCAGATCCTCGCCGGCGTATTCCGCAAGATCCGGCCGTTCCTCTGCCATCTCCTCCGTCACCCGCACCTTTGGATAGAGATGACCGATCCGCTTCTCGGCCTCATTGCGCATCCACTGCCCGTAATACCGGACATCCTCCGCGAGTCCCACAGCTCCCCGCCACTCGTCCCCGACCCGCTTCTGCTTCCGGCTCTCGGGGTTCACCGGCGGCCTTCCGGCAAACTTCGGCGGGATCTCGATCATCGCCTTGTTGATCAGCACCGCCACCGGGTTCAGGTCGGATGCCCAGGCCTCAAGGCCGAGCCGCTGGGCTTCGAGGGGGATCGCCCCGCCGCCGGCAAACGGATCGTGGAATGCCGGGAGCCTCTCCGGGTCAAAGAGTTCCTTTGCCTTTGGGTGATTCTTATTCAGGGCGCAGGTCTCCCGCCAGCTTCGCCGGATCTCCTCCCGTGCCTCTGAGAGCACCGCCTCGTTTGTCGTGTTCTCCCAGAGAACGAGTTTCTTTATGATCTCGAAGAGGCGCTTTCGTTCCGCCTCGGCCAACTCCTTGTTCACCCCCCGGCCAAGTTCCCGCTCGTAGCCGGGATCGTTCACGAGTTGCGCAAAAAGCACCGCCCTCGCCGCCGCAAGAGGCCGCCGCGCCCACCAGAGGTGGAGGGTTGAAGGATGGCCATGCCGGATCGACTTCTCTCGCTTCGCGGCCGCATTGATCTCTTTGAGCGGCAACGCCACCTCGATCAGTTTCTTTGGTATCCGGACCGGAGCGGTCATATCGCACCCCCGCTCGCCCGGCATCTCTTGTTCATCTTAGATTGATTCTCCCTGTACATCATATCCACCATTTATCCATCATTTATCCATCACTTATCCATCATTTATCCACACCCGGCGGAGTGACACCCCAGTTTCACGCCTGAATTACTCTTTATTTCATGAAATCGTTCTGAAAACATCCACACCT
>JAAYND010000131.1 GCA_012521035.1 Methanomicrobiales archaeon | reverse complement strand
CTCCTGTCGATCTCAAAGTACCTGCCGGAGAGTACGTAGCCGATGAAGTAGTTCACCCGCAGGATAAGGTTCTCGCGGTAGGAGATATCAAGGCCATTCACCTTAAGGCCGATGACTGCGCCACCAAGGATGGATTTACATATCGAGGCCCGAAACCCTCGTCGCCGCCTGAGACCGGCGCCCAGCCAGCGCCACCTCAGAGCATCCGGGATACCGCGCAGCTCATGATGGTGGGTGACAAAGATGGGCAAAATATACCATCGTAGATTTTTCCTTGCCAGGAATTCGGCGTAGAGGGCATCCTCTCCACTGGAGAGGGAGTCGAGGCCGGTGCATGCCAGTACGTGGTCCCGGCGGGTCACGCAACAGCCAAACGCCCCGTTGCCCCCGAGGAGTGATCTCGGTCTGGTTGCCGGCTGGAGATAGTTATCATCATAAAGAGCGCCGATCACCCCCGCATCCGGGTAGCGCCCATCGGCCCAGGCATGCAGGACCTCTTCCCACCCGGGAAGGAGCTCTACATCGGAATCTACGAAGGCGATCAGATCTGTCCGGGCCACGTGTGCCCCAAGTCTTCGTGCAGCACCAAGGCAGACATCCGATGATACGATAGTACAACCATACTCCCCGGCGATCGCTGTGGTTCGATCTGTTGAGTGCTTATCGACGATAATGATCCTGTCTGGATATCCGTATTTCCGGATCGAGGAGAGCGTAAGCTCAAGCGTTGAAGCGCTGTTCCAGGTCAGAACGACGTAATCGATGCTCATCATGCCGATAGGAGAACCCCTTGATAGTCAGGTCTACCAGACGCCATTGAGTATCAAGTTTGCCATAGCACGAACCCCGGGGCAGGCACCCCGGGTTGTGCGATCGAGAAAGATCTCTACCGGTCCTTTCCTGCAGTAATCACAGGGTGAGTGATACACTCCGCCTTGAGACCGAAAGCATATGGCTGGCAGAGAGATCGAAGATCTTTCTCCAGGTCTCGATTTGTGGGTTTATTCCTTCGTCATCCTCTCTGTACAGATGGAGGGGTTCTGTCACTTCCGGGATGGAGAGAGCGCCTGGGGCGATGGAGTCCATGTGCTGATCATTAGAGTCTATCCGGCCACGGGATCCCGAACTTCTGCACCAGTTCTCTCAGTTCATCGTGGATGCCACGGTCAATCCTGAGGAGGATCAGGATATAGACAAACCCTCCGAGCCCGACCGCTCCGAGGACGAGAAAGACATTTGAAAGCGGAATTATGAGCGAAAAGACCATGACAGCGGCTGCCATGGCGAGCGCGGCAAGGATGATGTTTCCTGTGGGCCGGGGCTCTATCTGCACACGAATGCTCCGGGAGAGGGCGCGGTGGGCGAGTGTTGCGTTCAGGATCATGGTGATGAGTGTCGCAAGCGACGCCCCGATGATGCCATATACCGGTATGAGGAGGAGGTTTAGCCCGATGTTTGCAGCGACCGCGATCGCTGTCACCCGGAAAGAGTCTTTCGGTCGGTCAAGGGCGTTCAAACACATCGTCTGGAGGTACATGAATACGCTCGCCACCTGGACGAGCAGGAGTATGGCGAGCGCCCCCGCTCCGGTGGCGAATGCCTCCCCGTAAAAGAAGTAGAGGAGGCGTTCACCGAGGATCCAGCCCCCGACAACGACCGGGACCGCGAGCAGGAGCGAGTAGGTGAAGGCGCGGGCGAGCGCAGACTCTACCAGGGAGAGATCATGTTGCTTCCCCCAGTAACTGATCTTCGGATAGAGTGTGGTATGGAGCGCCAGGGTGACGAACGCCGCAAGCGATGTGAGCTGGAACGCCACGCGGTAGATGCCAATATCGGCCTCGGTCATGAAGTAGCCGATCATTATCGTATCGGCATACGAAAAGACAAGGTAACCGCTCGAACTGAGGAACGTCCAGACCGAGAAGGTGAAGAGGCTTGCGATGTGCGACCGGCGGAACGAGGATAGGGAGAGGTCGAGGAACCTGAAATCAAAGAGACCTGAGACCAGGATGCCGGCAACAAAACCCCCGATAAGACCGGCAAGGCCGAAACCGAGCATGATCGCGGCGACCTGGATACCTATCCGGACCAGATTGTCGATCAGGCTTCCGATCTGGATGATGCCGACCTTTCCCTGCCCGTAGACACTGTTTGAGGCGATGTTCGTGAAGGTGCTCGCGATCAGTGCGAGGACGAGCCAGGGGAACACCCCTGACAGGGTGATCTTAACGAGGTACGGTTGCGCGACGATGAGGAAGCCCACCGAAACGATCGTCAACACCACGCGGAGGAGGACAAACGCAGTGAAGTATGCGTTCTGATCTTCCCCTTCACTGATCCGCTTCACAGCGGCGCCCCCAAACCCGCCATCCCCGATCAGGTTAAAGACGCTATAGTAGGCGACGAAGAGGAAGTACGCCCCCAGTATCGACGGCCCTACGGTATGGGCGAAGTACATCGTGGAAAGAAATCCGACCGCGGTGAGTCCGATCGTCGAGGCGAGGCTGATAGCACTCTGCCGCTGGACGGGGTCGATTCTCATGACGCGCGCGAGATACCTGGAGGGACGAAACACGAGCATTGGTTTGGCTGTGAAAGTCTTTATCCTTGTGGATTTGAGGTGATTCGCACAGGAGAAACCTCCACGCGCAGAATAGGCAACTCACCGATCACCAACTTTTCCGGGCTTTCTGCCGGGAATCCCGCTACGGGGAGTCAGGAGATCCTGACCCACATGCCCGAAGGAAGGGGGCAACAACCTCCCCCCCTCAAAATGGGATCACACTCCATTCACGATAACGTCATGACAGAAGGGTGCTAATGTACAACTGCGAGTATCATCCAGGGATCCCTGGTGAGCGTACAACGGCAATACCATCGGCGGTGAAATTTTGGACGTAGGAGTAATCGGTGTCGGAATGATGGGCAGGAACCATGCCCGTGTGTACTCAGAGTTGAAAGCGGTAGATTCGCTCTACCTGTATGACCTCAATGAAAAGGCGGCAAGCGACCTCGCCGATACCTTCGGGGCAACGGTCTCTTCAACCATTGAAAACCTGCTCAGAAGCGTGGATGCAGTGAGCGTCTGTGTCCCGACGCCCTACCACTTCTCTATCGCTGAGACGGTGCTCGATGCCGGGGTGCCGCTCCTCATCGAAAAACCTATCTGCGCGACGGCAGAGGAGGCAAGGAGGCTTATTGCGAAGATTCCCGATGGTCTCACCGTCGGCGTCGGGCACATCGAGCGGTTCAACCCGATCGTCCCCGAGATCAAAAAGATCGTCCAGAACCCCCTTTACATCGAGATGAAGCGGCACAACCCGGCCTCTTCCCGGGTGAGCGGTTCTTCGGTCGTCGAGGATCTGATGATCCACGATGTGGATATCATGAGAAACGTCCTCCTCCCGGATGACGGCTATCATCTCGCTGGCAGCGGTAACCGGGATGTCTGTAGCGCCCTCTTCTCGTTTGGCGATACAACGATCTATCTCTCAGCGAGCAGGAAATCATCCAAGAAGATACGTATGATCTACATAGAAGAAGAGGAGTTCACCATCGAGGGGGATTTTATGGCCCAGGAGATCTACATCCACAGAAAGCCCGGGCAGTACTCAGTAGAGAATGAGCGCTACGTGCAGGAGAACATCATCGAGAAGGTGCTCGTGAACAAACAGGAGCCGCTGAAACTCGAGCTTGCGACGTTCCTTGATTCTGTGGCGAAGGGCGGTGAGTTCCCGGTCAATCCTGCGCAGGCGCTGTTGAATATGGAGATCTGCGAAGAAGTCACGCGGTGTTTTGCATGAGTGAGAGGTTGCAGTCGATCATCGGGAAGAGAGGTCCGATCAGGACGGTAGGTGTCGTCGGTATGGGGTATGTCGGCATCCCCGCCGCAGCTCTCTTTGCTGATGCACCGGAGTTTGATTCGGTCGTCGGGTTCCAGCGGGACTCGGCGTCGTCGGGGTATAAGGTCGCCATGCTGAACCGGGGGGAGTCGCCGCTGAAAGGTGAGGAACCAGGGCTGGAGGAACTTCTCAGGAAGGTCACCGACGCCGGGAAGTTCCGGTGCACATCGGACTTCTCGGAGATCGCAGGGTGCGATGCGGTGACGCTCGCCATCCAGACGCCTTTTCTTGACCCAAAAGATCTCATCCCCGACTTCTCGGCCCTGATCGAAGGGCTCAGGAACGTAGGGCGATACATCGCCGAAGGGACGCTTGTTGTGCTTGAGTCAACCGTCACCCCGGGAACGACTGCCGGCATGGCCCGCGAGATCCTTGAGGCGGAGTCCGGGCTTACTGCCGGCAAAGAGTTCTGCCTCGCGCACGCCCCCGAGCGGGTTATGGTCGGGAGACTGCTCCGGAATATCCGCGAGCATGACCGGATCGTCGGCGGTATCGATGATGTCTCAACCGCACGCGCGGTCGAGCTCTACCGGCCGGTGCTCACGACCGGGAAGATCATATCGATGACCGCGACCGCGGCCGAGGTGACGAAGACCGCCGAGAATGCCTTCCGTGATCTCCAGATCGCGGCTGCAAACCAGCTCGCGCTACACTGTGAGGCGATAGGGGTCAATGTCTATGACGTCCGGGCAGGGATTGACTCCCTCAAGGGGGAGGGGATCACCCGGGCGATCCTCTGGCCGGGGGCGGGTGTCGGTGGCCACTGCCTGACGAAGGACTCCTGGCACCTCGAGCGGGGGGCACAGGTTCTCGGGGGCGATCTCTGGTACCCGCACGGGGAGAAGTCGATCTTCGGCGTCGCGCGGGCGATCAACGAGTTCATGCCCCGCCATATGGTCCACCTGACCCTTGAGGGACTCAAACGTGCCGGGAAGGAACCGGGGGGGGCAACGGTCGCGCTCCTCGGGTGGGCGTTCATCCAGAACTCGGATGATACCCGGAACACCCCCGCGGAGCCCTACCTCGCGGCGATGGAGGAGACGGGGGCGGTGGTCAGGATCCACGATCCCTACGTGAGCGAATATCCGGGGATCGAGATCTCACAGGATCTTGTGGAAACACTCACAGGAGTGGATGCCGTTGTCATCTTCACGGCCCACCGCCACTACTTCGCTCTCGATCCGGCGTGGATGAAGAAGATCTCGGGAGAGGAGCACCCGGTCATCGTCGACGGTCGGAACGTCGTCGACCCGGATCTCTTTATCCAGGCCGGTTTTGTCTACAAAGGGATCGGCCGGGGCGACAGGAACGATCATCCAATCAGGTGATCACTGTGAAGATCGTATCGATCGTCGGCGCGCGGCCTCAGTTCATCAAGTGTGCCCCGGTTTCAAGGGAGCTCAGGAAGGAGCACGAGGAGGTGCTTGTCCATACCGGACAGCACTATGACCATGGTATGTCGGCAGTCTTCTTTGAGGAACTCGCCATCCCGGAGCCCGACTACAACCTCGGTATAGGCTCAGGGACGCACGGCCGGCAGACCGGGGCGATGCTCGGCGCGATCGAGGATGTCTTCGAGAGGGAGAAACCAGATATTGTTCTGGTTTATGGGGACACGAACTCGACCCTCGCCGGCGCACTTGCGGCAGCGAAGATGCATATCCCGGTTGCGCACGTCGAGGCGGGGCTCCGGAGTTTTGACCGCCGGATGCCCGAGGAGGTGAACCGGGTTCTCACCGATCATGCATCGGATATCCTCTTCTGCCCAACGAAGACGGCTGTCGCAAACCTCGCGGCCGAAGGGATCCGGGATGGGGTTTATCTTGTCGGGGACGTGATGGTGGATGCGCTTGAGTTCAACCGCGCGGTTGCGGAGGAGCGCTCCCGGATTCTCGAGGATGTCGGGGTAGGACCGGGAGAGTATCTCGTCGTCACTGTCCACCGACCGTCGAACACAGATG
>JAAYND010000130.1 GCA_012521035.1 Methanomicrobiales archaeon | reverse complement strand
TTCGTGATGTTTTTATATTAGTACAGTGAATTTTGTAGAGGCTTTATTGCGATCTCTCCAGCCCTTCGAGGTGCAAAATTCGATGTGTGCTGCCAAATCCGATACATTATATATCACAGATACCACGCTTAGGGACGCGCATCAGTCACTTATCGCCACCCGGCTACGGACTGAAGACATGCTCCCCCTCGCCCGGACGATCGACAACGTGGGCTTCTTCTCTGTCGAGGCCTGGGGCGGGGCGACATTTGACAGCTGCATCAGGTTTCTCAATGATGATCCCTGGGACCGCCTCCGGGAGCTGAAGGCTGAACTGAGGCATACTCCCATCCAGATGCTCCTGCGCGGTCAGAACCTCGTAGGCTACCGGCATTACCCTGATGACGTGGTGGAAAAGTTCGTAGATGCGTCTGCGAAGAACGGAGTCGATATCTTCCGGGTCTTTGATGCACTCAACGATATCCGGAACATGAAGAAAGCGATGGAGGAGGTCAAAAACGTTGGATCACACCTGCAGGGTGCGATATGTTATACGACAAGCCCGGCTCACTCCGTTGCGTCGTTCATCGATATGGCCGAGGAACTCTACTCGCTTGGGTGTGACTCGATCTGTATCAAGGATATGGCCGGGTTGATCATGCCACATGACGCCCGCGACCTTATTCAGGGGATCAAGAAGACTGCGGATGTCATGGTCTCCCTCCACTCTCACTGCACGAGCGGCGTTGCGCCCATGAGTTATCAGGCGGCGATCGATGCGGGTGTGGATATCCTCGATACAGCGATGTCGTCATTTGCGCTTGGAACCTCTCAACCCCCGACGGAGAGCGTTGTCGCGAGCGTCGCCGGGACCGCACGTGACACCGGCATCGATCTTGTCGCACTCCGGAATGTCAGAAATGTCTGCCAGGGTATCAGGGAGAAGTACCAGCCGCTCTTCAACTCAATCTCAGATCGGGTCGATTCAGATGTCCTGATCTATCAGCTCCCGGGAGGCATGATCTCAAACCTCGTCTCCCAGCTGCAGGAACAGAGTGCTCTCGATCGCCTGGAGGAGGTGCTTGAGGAGATCCCGAGGGTGAGGGAGGATCTCGGTTACCCGCCGCTCGTGACCCCGACGAGCCAGATCGTGGGCACCCAGGCTGTGTTCAACGTTCTGATTGGAGGGGAGCGCTACAAGAACGTGACGGGTGAGGTGAGGGACTACGTCCTCGGCCTCTACGGCCGTCCCCCCGGCCCGATCAATCCGGACGTCCAGAAACTGGTCATAGGCGATGAGGAGCCGGTCACAGTCCGGCCGGCAGATCTTCTCGAACCCATCTATGAACAGATGCGAAAGGAAGCGGTTGAACAGAACCTGGTCGTCAAGGAGGAGGACGTCCTCACATACATCATCTATCCGGCTGTCGCGCCATCGTTCCTGAAGGGCGAGCGTAAACCAGAGGTTATCCCTAAACCCGTCGCCGAGGTGACGAATGTTGCGGATATTCCTCACTCGATGGAGATCGAGGTGGATGGCGAGGTATTCTCGGTCCGGATCGTCTCTGTCGAGGGTAGCTCGGTTGAGGTCAAATCAGATGCTCCGGAGGCCAGAGACCGGATCCCGCGTGGAGATGTCCCCGGAGGTGTCAAGAGCAATATGCAGGGCATGGTCCTGCAGGTGCTGACCCAGAAGGGGAGTAACGTCAAGAAAGGAGATACCCTTATCGTCCTTGAGGCGATGAAGATGGAGAACCCCATCCGCAGTCCGCGCGATGGTACGGTGGGGGAGATCTTCGTCAACTCCGGCGATGTCGTGCAGAACGGTGATGTCCTGATAGTTGTCGAGTGAGGGTCGCCACCGGTGGATAGAAGAGTGTTTGCATGACAAAATATTTTGACAAGATCCTGATCGCCAACCGTGGTGAGGTTGCCATACGGGTTATGCGCGCCTGCCGGGAGCTGGATATCGATACGGTCGCGATCTACTCGGATCCTGATAAGAACGCCCTCCACGTCAAGTACGCGGACGAGGCGTTCTATGTCGGCGAGGCACACCCCTCGAAGAGCTACCTGAACAAAGAACGGATCTGCGACATCGCCAGGAAGTCTGCGGCCGAGGCGATCCACCCGGGGTATGGGTTCCTCGCCGAGAACAGCCAGTTCGCAAAGCTGGTCGAGGATGAAGGGTTTACGTTCATCGGCCCTTCCTGGAAGACGATCGAGGCGCTGGGCTCCAAGGTCTGGTCGAAACGGATGATGCGCGAGGCGGGCGTGCCGGTTCTTCCCGGAACACCGGACGGCGTCACCAGCATCGACGAGGCGAAGAAGGTCGCCGCTGAGGTCGGCTACCCGGTTGTCGTGAAGGCGAGTGCGGGCGGCGGCGGTATCGGCATGCATATCGCTGAGTCTGAAGATCAGCTCGAGGAGGCGATCGAGAAGGGGATGCGGATTGCCGAGTCAGCCTTCGGGGATCCGACGGTCTTTGTGGAGAAGTACCTCGCAAAACCGCGCCATATCGAGGTCCAGGTTCTCGCCGATGCAAAGGGGCATACCCTCCACCTCTACGACCGCGAGTGCTCTATCCAGCGCCGGCACCAGAAACTCGTCGAAGAAGCACCCTGCCCGATCATGACCCCTGATCTCCGGGAGAAGATGACGGCATCGGCCATCGCAGCCGCGAAGGCAGCGAACTACACGAACGCCGGCACGGTGGAGTTCCTCTACGCGAACGGGAACTACTACTTCATGGAGGTGAACACCCGATTGCAGGTGGAGCATACCATCACCGAGTTCGTCACAGGGGTCGATATCGTGAAGAAGCAGATCGCGATCGCGGCCGGTGAGGATCTCTCGCTGGATCAGGAGGATATCAGCATCCGGGGGCACGCGATCGAGTGCCGGATCAATGCTGAGGATCCGCTGAACAACTTCACCGCAGATCCGGGTAAGATCGTCCGGTATCGATCCCCGGGAGGTCCGGGGATACGGGTCGATTCCGGTATCCATAATGGGTATACCATCCCCCCGCACTACGACTCGATGATATCCAAGCTCTGTGCGTGGGGGGTTGACCGCGAGGAGGCGATCCTCCGGATGCGCCGGGCCCTCTACGAGTATGTCATCCTGGGTGTGAAGACGACGCTTCCGCTCCAGTATGCGATCATGCGAAACCCGCACTTCATCGCCGGCGATACGCATACACACTTCCTGCAGGAGGAGCATATCGCAAAGAGCCTGCGCCGCTACCTCTATGAGGAGGCGACACGCATGCAGACGCTGGCCGCATCGCTCCGGCACGGAAAAGAGGTGGCGGCGATCACCGCGGCGGTCAACGTGTATATCCAGAAAAGCGCGGAGTGACCGCCCTCACCAAATTTTTTAAGAGCATAAGGTTTATTTGTCAAAACGTCATTGTTATAGTGCACTTTGTGCGCTGCGGTGGCCTAGTTGGTTAGGGCGCCAGACTCATAGGGTTATTACGTGAACGGAGCGTCCAGACCTGGGACATCTGGAGGTCGTGGGTTCGGATCCCACCCGCAGCACTTTTGTGGGATGTTTGGAATTTAATTTTAAAAAGAAGCCTTTCCTTTGAGTTTCTCTCTTACGATCCTGCTCGACTTTCGAGTGTGAACTACCCCACTCGAGAGCACGGGGTAGTTCACCCGTTCTTTTTCAACTCAACATACTGCCGGAGAAGATCTGCGATATCGTCACGGAACTTGCTCCCCCCGTCCCTCAGGTTTTGCTGGACTTCCTGTGCAATCTGGCCGTGCTGGTCCAGGTAAAATCCGTAGAGGGTCTTAACAATCGGTGCGAATTCACCGTCATCAGCTCGCACGAGTGCATCCAGGTAAGCAGCCCGGTGTTCCCGCCCGAGGTAGAGTGTCGGATATCCGGAACGCTCCAGGATGAAGTTCATTAACGCTCGTCCCACTCGCCCGTTCCCGTCAACGAAGGGGTGGATAATCTCGAATTTTGCATGAAGCAGGATCGCGAGCTCGAAGGGGTTGAGAGTCTTCCTGTTCTGCCGATACCACCTGATGAGGTTCTGCATTTCATCCGGCACGAGGATTGCGGGCGGCGGTTGATAATCGACGCCTGCTATACCAGCCTGAACGTTCCGGTAGTTCCCCGGATCCCGGAGGATATGGTTCATCAAGATTTCGTGGATCTCCTTGATAAATGCCTCAGTGATCTCCCCGGTATATCCGCTGAGGTGCTCCCTGAGGGCGATATAATTGAGGACTTCGTACACCTCGTCCATTCTCTTCCCGGCCGGCGAGATGTTGTGTTCTAAGAGCTCCTGCGCTTCTCGAAAGGTGATGGTGTTCCCCTCGATCGCGGTCGTACCCTGGACATACCGGACGTACATCGCATCCTGGTATCGTTCACTCTCGTCAGGATAGAGATCCTCAAACAGACCATAGAAGTAGCGCAGGCTCTCGAGGCTGGTGGCCTGGTTTCGATCAAGGACGGTGAAGGTATAGTGTTCCAGCCGATAGTCGAGATATCTGGTTAACCTCGATGCGAAGAGATCGAGCAGTTTCGCTGAAACGTCCTGTGGCTCGACCTTTTCGAGTCTACCCACATATGTCTGAACCGAAATCGATTTTGAGTTAACTTTTACCTGATCTCTGAGATACAGGTATTTATTGCCCTTGATTACCTTCAGTGTCAGTTTTACCATGCTTCTTTTCCTATCAGTCGCAATGGATGAAAATAGTATTGCCGGGTTAACTCAGTTGACCCGGGTGAACCACTCTGCCCTGAAGGGGGAGATCCCGGAGCCGGGCGACCGGGAGCACCTGCGGGAGATCTTCGCGGGGAGAGGGGCTCGCCTGTGAGTAGATGGTGCGATCTAAAAATAACCTTTCACTCCCGCCGGATCCCCCATCATCGCTCGATTCCCGTTCGAGCCTCCACTCCCTCATTGTAGTAGTGTTTGATCTCCCGCATCTCGGTGACCAGGTCTGCGGCATCGATTATCTCCTGAGGGGCATACCTCCCGGTGAGCACTACCTCGACATGGGGTTTCCTCCTCTCCAGCACCTCGATGAGATCGGCCACCTCAAGGAGTTCATAGGAGAGCGCCACGTTGATCTCATCGAGCACCACCAGATCATACTCACCGGACTGCAGGACCTGATCACACCGTGCAAGTCCTTCGCGGGCGGCCTTGCGATCCTTCTCCTCAGGGTCGCGGTCGATGAAGCACCCGCGCCCGAACTGGACGATCTCAAAGTTCGGGAGGATCTCCCCGGCCCTGAGTTCACTGTAATCCCAATCTTTGATGAACTGGCCAAAGAAGACCCGTTTGCCGGCGCAGACGCACCGGAGCGAGATTCCGAGTGCCGCAGTCGTCTTCCCCTTGCCGTTTCCTGTGTAAACGTGAATGTATCCTCGTTCCGCCAACCGAAGTGCCTCCTGATAGTTCCTCAGGTACTCGAAGAATTTGTCCCTTCTGCACTAATAAGGGATGGTATTCGAGCCTGGAGAGAATCAATCGCGATCCCGGGACAAACTCTCGCAGGGAGATAGATATCTGCGTTCTGCTGGACTGCCCCGGCGAGCCCATCTCCCGGAGATCGCCTGCTCTGTAGCTCGAGGTTTGCCGCGCACCAACCGCTGCCTGCCGGCCGGGGGTGCCGGGAGGATCGGGCAATACCCTTGCGGCTCTATGATCCCGGGCGGAGGGCCAGTATCTGCTGGCGAACCTTTTGCTGCCAAAAAAAGGAGTTAATCGATGGCTATGAAAGCCTGTTTCCCGACCTTGGCGTAGGCACCGCAGACCGGACACATGTAGTCCGCGGGTAGATCCTTAAACGCTGTCCCGGGAGGTATGCCGTTCTTTGGCTCTCCGCGCTCTGGTTCGTAGATATAGCCGCAGGCTACACAGAGGTATCGACCTGTCCGCTCAGCCACAGGCAGAAACGATCCTGGCCCTGCTCCACAGACCGGACAGACGTAATCTGCCGGCAGATCTTCAAAAGCGGTCCCGGGAGGTATCTTCTGTCCGGGTTCTCCGCGCTCGGGTTCGTAGATGTAGCCACAGACGCTACATCGATAGGGTTGCATCTCCTTTACCATTGGTATCCCCTCAAGGAAAAACAGGTACCGCTCATGCCGGTACTCCAGGCGGTAATGATAGAAGCCTCTGATATAATCCTTTCCTCTCCTCCATGTGCCGGGAGAATACCGATTTCGCCGGCGGGGGTACGGTGGGGTCGGCGGTCCCGGTGGTTCCTGGAGGAGATGGAGGGCAACCACCCGGCAGGCATCATGACCACCTCTCCGCAGCCCACACAAAAGTATTTCATGTACTACGTTCCACTTAGTAAGGTGAGCGGGGCACGAAAGCGCGTTCGACGCATTTTCTATTCTCCGTTCCATGTTCACCACGTTCTTTCCCTGGCGAGGGTTGCCAAGCCCGGTCAAAGGCGCAAGGTTGAGGG
>JAAYND010000129.1 GCA_012521035.1 Methanomicrobiales archaeon | reverse complement strand
GGAAGGGTATCTACGCACCGATCAACGTGCTGCCGTCGCTCTCCCGGCTGATGAACCTCGGTATCGGTGAGGGGCACACCCGCGAAGACCACAAGAAGGTCTCGGACCAGCTCTACGCGGCATACGCCGAGGGTAACGACCTCCGTGGTCTTGTGGCCATCGTCGGGAAGGACGCTCTCTCCGAGCGTGACAGGATGTTCCTTGAGTTCGCCGACCTCTTCGAGGACCAGTTCGTCAGGCAGGGCCTGTATGAGGACCGGTCGATCGAGGAGACGCTCGATCTCGGCTGGAAACTCCTCGCGACGCTGCCCGAAGAGCAGCTCGTGCGTATCGACCGTGAACTGATCCAGAAGTACCACCCGAAGTACCGAAAAGCCGCACAGGGGTAAGAGTCCGATGGCGCTACGAGATATCAAGCCGACCCGTTCCGAGCTGATCGCCTTAAAGAGGCGGATCAAGCTCTCGGAACGCGGCTACAACATCTTAAAGATGAAGCGCGATGGGCTGATCCTGGAGTTCTTCAAGGTTCTGCAACAGGCAAAAGATAGCCGGGGAGCGCTTGTGGAGCGCTACGGGCATGCTATGGAGATGATCGCCCTCGCGGAGACCGTCGAGGGTGCGATCGGGGTGAAGGCCGCTGCATTCTCAACGGCCGACATCCCCGCCATATCGGTTGCGAGCAAGAACATCATGGGCGTTGTCGTCCCCGAGATCGAGGCGTCCTCGGTGCGGAAGGGCGTGCTCGACCGTGGCTACGGGATGCTCGGCACGTCTGCCGTCATCGATGAGGCCGCGGAGGCGTTTGAGGAACTGGTCGAGGCCGTCATCGAGGCAGCTGAGATCGAGACAACCATGAAGCGACTGCTCGATGAGATCGAGAGCACCAAGCGGCGCGTGAATGCGCTCGAGTTCAAGGTGATCCCCGAACTCACCGAGGCCAGTGACTTCATCAAGATGCGGCTCGACGAGATGGAACGTGAAGAACTCTTCCGCCTGAAAAAGATTAAAGCGCGGAGCGCCTGATCAGGGGTAGAGGTGATCCCTGGTGGAGATCGGTACGCTTGCTGACGCAGGAGAATTGACGGGAACGGTGATGGTGCGGGTGGATTTCAACTCACCCATCGATCCCTCATCGAACCAGATACTGGATGACAAGAGGTTCCGCGAGCACCTGCCGACGGTGCAGGCGCTTGAGGATACCCGGCTCGTCATCCTGACGCATCAGAGCAGGCCCGGCAAGAAAGATTACACGACGCTTGAGGCGCATGCCGCGAGACTGGAGCGGTTGCTCGGCCGGCCGGTGACGTATGTGGACGATATCTTCGGGCGGTGCGCCCGGGAGGCTATCCGGAATGCGAAGCGCGGCGACGTCCTGATGCTTGAGAACCTCCGGTTTTCTGCTGAGGAGAACCTGACCTTAAAGCCCGAGGATGCGAAGAAGACCATCCTCGTCCGGAGACTGGCGTCGATGGCCGATTCATATGTCAATGATGCTTTCGGCACAGCGCACCGGTCTCAACCCTCGATCGTGGGGATGCCGCTTCTGCTTCCGTCGGTGGCCGGCCTCCTGATGGAGAAGGAGGTCGCAAACCTCTCCCGGGTCTTCTCGGATGCCCCGCGCCCCGTCACCTTCGTCCTCGGCGGGACGAAGGTGGATGACTCGATAGCGGTCGCGAAGAATGTCCTTGAGCGGGGGACCGCTGACCGGGTGATCATCGTCGGTGTGGTGGGAAACGTCTTTTTGCTTGCGGCCGGCCACGATATCGGCCAGCCTTCTATCCAGCTCATCGATCACCTGGGTTACCGGGACGAGGTCGCCCGCGCCGGCGAGCTCCTCGAGACCTACCGTGACCGGATATCCCTGCCCCGATCGGTCGCCGTCCGCGAGGATGGGGAGCGGGTGGAGTACCGGGTCAGCGATATACCTGAGGACGGCCAGGTTCTGGATATCGGGGGCGAGTCGATCAGGGACTTTACAGCGGAGATCACTGAGTCAGGGACGGTCGTTGCGAACGGTCCCGCCGGGCTCTTTGAGGAGGAGGAGTTTGCCATCGGCACCTACGACCTCCTGCGGGCCGCCTCCACCGTGGAGTTCTCGGTGGTGGGTGGCGGGCACTCGGGCGTGGCGATCGAGCGGCTTGGTCTTGAGGGTCGGTTCTCGCATATCTCCACCGGGGGTGGGGCGGCGATCGAGTTTCTGACCGGGAAGAAGATGCCCGCCATCGAGGCGCTGGAGCTATCGCGGGAGATCTTTGGGTGAGTGCCGCTGTGCCCTTCCCTCTTCTTTGGGCTGATCGTTCTTTTCCGGCCCCGGATCGTGCCTGGTTTACCCGGGGAACAGATGTGCAGTAAAAAGTGTGAGGTGGGGGGCGCCACACCCGGAACCTTGTGGCCTGGTCGTAATCCACTGAATGCTGAACACTGGTGAGGGCCCCGCATACTGCGGGCCGCCCCCGACCGAACAGTTGAATGATGCCTGGTGGATGTAGGTGTTTTGTGGTAGGTTGTGATGATCACTGACTGGAATCGAATATTTGATGATCGCTGGGTGTGGTCTTACCCCGATCCAGTTTCTATAATGATGATTATATAATATTTTCCTGTAAATATCTGGCTGATTATAGTACGTATAATGCTAAAATACCTCTTCAAATACGCTTTTTAGTCGTTATCTCTCCCAAAAATCATAAAAAAGTGATCGGTTTCTTTATATACAGGATCCCCGCCTGATGGGGTGCATCGGTGGATCGCCGGGGCACGCGCTCCCCCCCGGGCTCACTCCTGGAGGAGAACAACCCGGGAGCCGACCGGAATTCCTATATCAGCCCCGATAGGGCCGCACTTGACCGACATCATGTAGGCGATGGGCGGGAGGTCACGGAGATCTGAGAGTGACTCGTAGTTGGCCATCCCCTTGGCGATGATGAGTGTCGCGCGGTCAAGGGCGTCGGCGAGGGCCGGCGGGACCATATCCAGGTTGAGGCCGAGCTCGGCAATCCCGTCTGTCGTGGTGGTGAGCAGGTCCACGCGGCGATCGAGCCCGACCGCCAGCGCATCCTCAAGGGTTGCGTCGTTTAAGATGGGCGCGCCCCGAACAGCGAAAGTGACGTGGGATCCGTTTCTGGTGAGGTGATCCGCGAGGAGCGCGTCAAAGACGATCTCCCCGCAGTTGTCGGCGAGGTAGACCACGCGGGATGTGAGGGGTTCTACAGATGCGGTATCGTCGACGGTCAGCCCCGCCGCAAACTCCCTGCGGAAGAACTCGACGAAGTTATCGGTGACGGTGTGGGCCTTCGACCCATAATCCAGCGTGTTCCCGATGACCGCCGCGAGCGCGAGGTCGCGGAATGTTGAGAGGTCGTCGCGCACCCGCCGGCAGACTGCCATCGCGTCCTCGTTGTTCGCCTTCTTTAAGGCGCGGTAGGGATCGGAATCGCCGATCATCTGGTAGGCGAGGCGGTGCACCCGGCTCGCTATGACGGGAGCGGGCACCGGATCTTCGAAGATACGCTCGAGCAGGCTCTGGCACGCATTGACGATCTCCTGGATGCGCGCCTCGTCATCGATACAGAGCCGGCTCTCATACTCGACACGGGAGATCAGACAATCTGTGCAGCTCGGTTGAAGTCTCATGATGCAGTTAACTGGGTCGGGGAACGAGAAAAATGGTACGATGGGGCCACTGCGATTTGAACGCAGGTCAGAAGACCCCCAGTCTCCTAGGATGCCAGGCTACCCTATGGCCCCTCCCTCATACTATGTGACCGAATCACACATATATCTTCGCTTCAGGGGAGAGACCCGGCGAGGTTACACGCGCGTTTTTTTGTACTCTTCGACGCTCCGTGTCAGATGCTCCAGTTCGTTATCGGTGATCTCCATTCTGCCCGTCAGCGAATCGACCTCTGTGAGGAGCTGCTGGATGCGCACGTACATCACGTACATGATAAACAGCAGACAGATGATGATCACACAGAGCAAGACTATCATTACCGCATTTATATCCATTATTACCCTCTCCTGAATAGTGCGCGCGCGAGTCGTTCAATAAACCCTTCCTGTACTGCTTCGGGCTCCTCCCGGGCAGGGATATCTGCCATCGTAGCCGCGATCCTCCTGAACGCTTTTGATGACTCGGATCCAGGAAATTTCACGGAGACCGGCGCCCTGGCTGCTGCCGCTCTCCGCACATGTGCGTCCTCGGGGATCGTATCGATGATCGGCACACCGAGAGTCATCTCGATCTTCTTCCGGCTCGTATCGTTGCCCTCCAGTGTCGCCCGGTTGAGAATCGCTCCCCCGACGGTGCCACCGATCATCTCCGTCAGGATCTTGATCTTCAGTGCATCCACAAGCGAGGAGATCTCCGGATTCACAACCAGCATCACCTCATCTGCAACCGCGAGTGGCAGGACGACATCACTACCGATGCCGGCAGGGGTATCGAGGAGGAGAAATTCACACCGATCGGTGAGATCGTGCATGACGTCCCTGAGTCGTTCCGGGTCTGCATCCCGAAACCCCTTGAGTGAGAGGCCGCTTGGCACGATCTTCAGGCCGTATGGTCCTTCATAGGTCGCATCCTGGACTCTCGCTTTCCCGGCCAGAACCTCGTGAAGCGTTATCGGCGTCTCTGCAAGTCCCATGACCAGCCCGAGATTGGCCATACCCATGTCTGCATCGATGATACAGGTCTCCCTGCCGTACTGGGCCAGTGCCGTTCCGAGATTTGCGGTGACGGTTGTCTTTCCCGTTCCGCCTTTTCCAGAAGTGATGGTGTAGGCCCTGATCATCTGAAATCGACTCAACAATAGGTTGTAGCTCTTTTATTTATATTCATTTGTTTTGCTATGGACTGGAGCGGACTGGATATCTGCTTCTGACCTTTTTATACATCTAATTCTGTCATCCAGGAACCATATGTCGATGAAAAGTCCCTGAAGTGTCCCGGATGCCCCCGTCTCCGTGAGGAACCAATCGAAGTCGGATCGCCCGGGGGGATACGGGCTTTTGCATGGATACCGCGTGCTTCTGTATCCAGGCAGGTTATGGTGCAGGGGTCGAAGTCTCTTATACTATCAGGTGTGAGGTGATCCCGGGTGTGACCGTGTGAAAGACCTATCCCGGATTGGAACGGCCTCTTTCCTCTCCCCAAAGACTATATATCCCTTAATCATAGCCAAAACGGTATCCGCGCAGGTTCGAAGAGATAATTGATTCGATATCCATATATCATGTTATGTGCATATAAGACTGTAGTGGAAGTCGGGGTTGAGAAATGAATCACCATCCCTCGGTGGAAAAAGAAACTCAGGCGTATATCGACGAGATCCGGTCCATTGTCAGCGTCGTCGCATGTGCCCTCGTATCGTCCGAGGGGTTGATTATGGGAAAGTACTTCCGGGAAGGCAACCTGTCACCATCACTTCTCTTCGCGGCGGCGAGCGCGACGGTTCTTGCGTCGGCGGAGGCGGCCTGTAGCAGCATGCACATGCAGCGACCAGCTATGATTACTATCGCCACAATGGATGCTACGATCCTCATTTTTAGCGCGGGGGAGGCCGCCCTGATCACAGCGGTAATAGATAAGTCTGCAGATCTCCCAACAGTACAGGGACAGCTGGCTGGCATAGCAACCCGGATTGGAGAGGTGATGTGATGTACACGATACTTATCGTCGACGATAGTCCCATGATCGTCGATGTCTTTGTTACAATACTTGAGCGTGGAGGGTACAAACCTCTCACGGCCTTTAGCGGCGAAGAGTGTCTGGAAGTCTTAAAATCGACCACCCCTGATCTCATCCTTCTCGATATCATGATGGAACCGATGGATGGATGGGAGACGCTTGAGGGGATCAAGAGCAACCCCGAGACTCGCAACATCCCGGTTCTCATGCTGACAGCAAAACCCCTCACACCGGAAGAAGCCGGCCAGTATGGTGTCTATATCGAGGATTATATACTCAAACCCACCACCCACCATCAGCTCTACGAGGCCATCGAGCGTGTGCTGGCACGCCGGCACTCGATCGCTGCCGAGATCGAGCGGGCACGTGAGGCCGGTGTGGATCATGCGATCATCGATGAATATGAGCGCCTCTCAAAGAATGTTGATATCAACAAGCGTCTCCTGAAGATCCTGGAGACTACCTACAACATCAAGGATGCCCGGGCGGGTATGGGCGAGAATATCATGCGGGCCATAAAGAGTATGTCGATGAGCATCAACCTCCAGGAAGAACGCTTAAACCAGATCAGGAGCCAGTTTTCAGAGATCTTTGAAACGCAGTGAGTGGCGGGAACCATCCCCTCAAATACTCCTGCCCATAATTTCTTCATCGAGCACCTCCCGGGATATCGTTTTGCTGATCTGCCCTCTTCATCAGCGCTGCCGTCGATACGCCTCCTCCAGGGAGTCCTTCGCTGTTCTTGCACTATCTTCGTAGCAGAGCAGGCGCGCTCCTGCGGGTGGTCGCCGGCCGGGTGCAGGGGGAAGGGCACGCAGTTCTGCGGGTGGGGGGCCGGTCTCCCTCTCACCGGCCGGCACGCCCCTCCCACGTGATGCAGGCACGGTGTACCTGGTGCCTGAACACCAGCCCATCGCCCTCAGGGGTGAGGCGGGCGGTGAGATACTCTCTGAGGGTATCCTCCTGCGCCGGGGTCTCGATGAGGAGCCGATCCTTCAGTATATCCATGCCGGCGTCAAGGTCGGGGATATTGAGCCTGTGTTCATACGCGGAGACCGAGACGTCGGGGTAGATCCCCATCTGGTAGAGGAGGTTGAATATGACGTCTGTCTTCGGGCCCGGCTGGTACACCAGCCCATGGAGATCCGGCCAGGTATCGAGCATGATCTGCTCCCAGTAGGGTAGCCCGGCGAAGTGGAAGACTGCGATTGTCCCTGAACAGACAGCGTTCATCTTCTCTATCGCCGCTCTCAGGTCAGGCATCCCGAGCGAGAATGATGCAAAGGCGACGTCATAGGGCGGGTCGAGGTCACGTTCCGGGTCGATATCCTCCCAATGCCGGCCCACGATCGTGATATTCCCGATCCCGGCATCCCTGACCGCCCCTCTCATGACTTCGCGCATCGCCCGCGCCGGCTCGACCGCTGTGACCTGCGCCACCTGCTGCGAGAGGGGGATCGCTACAGCGCCGGCCCCGGCCCCGATATCGAGGACGCGGGCCTCAGGGGTGATCGGAAGGGAAGAGGTGACCCAGGCGATGCGTTCACAGTCGTCACCGGTGGAAGAGACAGAGCGACTCCTGGCCCTCCGGGTGTTGTTCCAGAAATCAGAACATCCTTTGTTTCGCTTCAGGGCGGTACTCGTCTCCATCCGGGAGCGCCAGACTTCGTTCCAGTCTATCAGGTTCCGGGCAGTCATCTATCCTGTAATGGGGGCTTTGCTACCAAAAGGATATGCAAGATCACCCGATGTGCTCGAAGTCGATGAACCCCATGTAGGGATCGGTCGCCATCAGGCGGACACGCACCCTCTGGCCGACCTGGAGACCATACTCACCGGAGATAACCTTCCCCTCGGCCGGCGGGTCGATCAGCCTGACGTACGTCCCCTTCTCTGATGCGCCGGTGACGAACGCCTCAAACGTCTCGCCTACCCTCTCCTGAAGCATGACCGCAGCCGCAGCCTTCCGGACGAACCGCTCGGTCTTCTGAGCGGCTTTCTCTCTATCTGTCATCCGGGTAGCGAGGTCATCGAGCTCTTCGAGTGTGTAAGGCGGATAGCGCTCCCCATCGATGACTGATTTCACCAGGCGCTGGATGATGAGGTCGACGTAACGCCGGTTCGGGGCGGTGCCGTGGGTGTAGTCGGTGACGGCGAGGGCGAAGTGGCCGATCGGCTCATCCCCCGGCCGGAATGCCACATACTCGCCTGCCCCCATCAGTTTCACCACCGTGAGGGAGAGGTCGGGGAAACGGTCGGGGTCGGCCTTCTTCTGCCGTATGAGGAACCGGGTGAGCGCTTCCGCATCTGGCTTTTCAGGCAGGATCTCGTCACGCTTTGCCGCCTCCCGGACGATCCCCTCCCAGTTCTTCGGTGTGCGGACGACGCGGTGGATCATGGGGCGGCGGGCGGCGGCGAGGAACGCCGTCAGGGTTCCGTTCGCCGCGACCATGAACTCCTCGATGAGACACCGGGCGAGGTTCTGTTCCTGGACGGCGAGCCTGATGACCCGGTCGCCCTCGACGACCGGTTCGGCCTCGATCGTCTCAAGGACGAGCGCCCCCTTCTCTGTCCGGCGCCTCTTCATCCGCGTCGCTGCTTCATGCTGGAGGAGGATCTGTTCCTCGATTCCCGGGGTCTCCCTGACCGCCTGCGGGATCGGGCCGGCCCCCTCCAGCCAGTCGCCGACCTCCTCGTAGACGAGTTTCGCGTGGTTCCTGACAAGCGCCCGGTAGATACCTCCAGGTATGATACTTCCGTCCGGGAGGACGGTATACCCGATGACGATCGCCACGCGGTCCTGGCCGGGCAGGAGTGATGTGAGGCCCGCCGAGAGGCGGTCGGGGAGCATCGGGAAGGTCTCGACGCCGGTGTAGACCGAGGTTCCGTTGTGGCAGGCGTGCCGATCCGTCGCCGATCCCTTCGGGACGAGAGAATCGACATCGGCGATAGCGACCCGGACGTGGATCTCATCGTTGGAGCCCCATTCACAGAACTCGATCTGGTCGAGGTCCTGTGAATCATAATTGTCGATCGAGGACCAGAGGAGCAGGCGGAGGTTGCAGAGGTCGTTCGGGAGGGCGTTTTCGGCGAGGGCACCGACTTCCCGGGTGACGGATGCGGGAGGCGCCGGGGCAAAACCGTAGTGGTCCATCGCCGTCCACGCGATGGCGTTCAGGTCGACGTAAGAATGATTCTGCATCTGATGGAGAGGTCTGCTTGCGGGCTTAAGAACTGCCCGGAAGGGTGCCATGCCCCGGCGGAGATGTAAAAAGAGTTAATGCTTCCAGCGAGAAGATATACCTGTTTCATGCAGATCGATAGACCGGGTTTTGTGCTCCGCGCCTGGACGTTCGAGGATGAGGAGCCTCTTGTGCGCCACGCGAACAACCCCCGGATCGCGGCGATGATGCGCGATGAATTTCCCTCCCCCTATACGCCCGGGGACGCCCGCCGGTTCATAGCGGCGGCCGGGGATACGGTATCGTACCTCTACCTCGCGATCGACGTCAACGGCGAGGCCGTGGGGAGCATCGGTATCCAGCCGCTCGATGATGTCCGGCGCAGGACCGCCGAGATCGGTTACTGGCTCTCGGAGTCGCTCTGGGGCCGGGGTATCGTCACCGATGCGGTCCACTCGATCATCCCTGTAGCCTTCGAGCGGTTCGATATCATCCGGCTTGAGGCAGGCGTGATCTCAAACAACCCTGCGTCGATGCGTGTCCTTGAGAAGTGCGGTTTTGTCCGTGAAGCGGTCCATCAAAAGGCCATAACAAAGAACGGCGCTACCTTCGATGAGATCGTCTATGTCTGCTTCGGGGATGGC
Source organism: Methanomicrobiales archaeon (assembly GCA_012521035.1). Taxonomy (GTDB): domain Archaea; phylum Halobacteriota; class Methanomicrobia; order Methanomicrobiales; family Methanoculleaceae; genus Methanoculleus. Next base: position 7,386 of record JAAYND010000129.1, on the reverse strand, counting down.
GCCGGCCAGTGAAGGAGTTATCTCCTGACTTTCTCCCACCGGCCGGCTCTCAATCGCACCCCCGGAACGCTTATCCTGCGCTCCGTAAGAACTTAAATCGTGAAAGTGCTTGGCATCAGCGGGAGTCCGAGGGCGCGGGGGAATACTGCCCGCCTCCTCGCGGAGATTCTTCGCGGGGTCTCTGACGCGGGCGGCGAGACGAGCGCCGTCAGCCTCTCCGGGTATACTATTGAGGGCTGTAGAGGTTGCGAGCGGTGCCGGCGTGATCTGACCTGCACCCGTTTCAACGACGGTATGACGCTGCTGTACCCTCGCATCATAGACGCGGATGCACTCGTTCTTGGATCGCCGGTCTACCACTACAACGTCACCAGCCAGATGAAGGCGTTCATCGACCGGCTATACGCCTTCTACGACTTCACCGATGAGCGTCCCCGGGGCTACTCCAGCCGCCTTGCGGACCGCGAGCGCAAGGCCGTGGTCTTTGCAATCGGCGAGCAAGCTGACCCCGCCGATCTCGGCGTTGCCCTGGAGGCGCTCTCCCTGCCGCTCCGGCCGCTCGGGTATGAGGTGGTCGCCGAACTCCCGGTCTTAAACTGCTTCGAGCCGGGGATCGTCGGGGAGAAGAGGGAGGTGCTGGAGTCGGCCTACCGGTGTGGTCAGGCACTTGTAGCGGCGTTCTCCGGCGCCTGAGATGAGCCTCCCTAGTTCTTGAAGCTGTGAACCGGCGCGGGGATCCGGCCGCCACGGTTGATGAACTCGGCGCAGCCAAACCGGTTTACCGCCTGGACCGGCGCATGTCCGAGCAGTCCGCCGAACTCGACTGTATCGCCGACGTCCTTCCCGATCACCGGGATCAGCCGAACAGCGGTTGTTTTGTTGTTGATCATCCCGATGGCCGCTTCGTCCGCGATGATGCCGGCTATGGTCGAGGCTGGGGTGTCGCCCGGGATCGCGATCATATCGAGACCGACTGAACATACACAGGTCATCGCCTCAAGTTTTTCAATGGTGAGGGCGCCGCGCACAACTGCATCGATCATCCCCTGATCCTCGCTGACCGGGATGAACGCGCCTGAAAGTCCGCCGACAAACGAGCTTGCCATGATCCCGCCCTTCTTCACCTGATCGTTTAAGAGGGCGAGTGCGGCTGTCGTCCCCGGTGCACCGACAGATTCAAGTCCCATCTCCTCAAGTATGCCGGCGACGCTATCCCCGACGGCAGGTGTAGGGGCAAGAGAGAGATCCACGATACCAAACGGGATTCCGAGTCTTTCTGAGGCTTCTTGTGCTACGAGCTGCCCTGCCCGGGTGACTTTAAAGGCTGTTCTCTTGACTGTCTCGCAGAGAACCTCGAAGTTCTCCCCCCGGACTCCCTCAAGCGCGTGCTTTATGACTCCAGGGCCGCTCACGCCTACGTTGATGACTGCATCGGCCTCTGAGACGCCATGAAATGCGCCAGCCATAAAGGGGTTGTCGTCGGGGGCATTACAGAGGATGACCAGTTTCGCGCAACCGAGCGAGTTGGTATCTTTTGTTGCCTCAGCGGTCTTTCGCACAATCTCCCCCATCAGTTTCACGGCGTCCATGTTGATGCCGGTCTTCGTCGAGCCGACGTTCACGGAGCTGCAGACCCTCTCTGTCGCGGCGAGGGCTGCCGGGATCGAGCGTATGAGGGCCTCGTCGGTCGGGGTCATCCCCTTTGAGACGATGGCGGAGTATCCCCCGATGAAGTTGACGCCCGTGTCCCGCGCGGCCCGATCGAGCGTCTCTGCGACCTCTACGAAGTCTTCCGGGGATGCGCAGGCCCGGCCGCCGGCGAGCGCTACAGGGGTTACGGATATTCTCTTGTTCACGATCGGGATCCCGTACTCGAGTTCGATCTCCCTACCTGTCGAGACGAGATTCTTTGCGAGGCCGGTGATCTTATCGTAGATGTTCTGTTTCAGGGTATCGAGATCGGAGTCGCAGCAGTCGAGGAGGCTGATGCCGAGCGTGATGGTCCGGACATCGAGCTTCTCCTGCTCGATCATCTTGTTCGTCTCGTTTACCTCGAAGATGTTGATCATGGGATTCCTCAGATGCGGTGCATTCTGGTGAAGATGTCCTCGCGCTGGCACCGGATCCGAACGCCGATCGCGTCTCCGAGTTCGTCGAGGTCGGTCACCATCTCGGCATAGGGCTTTTCTGATCTGCTGGTGTCGATGATCATCATCATGTTGAAGTAGTCCTGGACGATCGTCTGGGAGATGTCCTCGACGTTGACCTGGTTCTCGGCGAGGTAGGTGCAGACCTTCGCGATGATCCCCACGGTGTCTTTCCCGACGACGGTAACGATTGCTTTGCTCATGCTCTCTCCTGATCTTTGTGTATACTGATGGGTCTTTCAAGGCATTAATCCGATGAGGTGGGATACTGATCGGTGTGAGGGGTGATCATTTCCACCGGACTCGTGCCAGCACCATGCCAGCATTGGTTACCTTACGTCTCAGTCACGGTCTGTAAGGTCCGTTTTGTTGAATTAGAGATGACGACCAGGTGTAATGTAACGGAAGTTGACATAGGCGGTGCAGTCATGCGCTACGTCAACACGGGTTACCTTACGATCCGGTCGCGATCTCTAAGGTCCATTTTGTTGACTTAGAAGTGGCGGTCCAATGTAAGGTAACAAAAGTTGACTTACAGGGCTGCTTATATTGCCATACGGTGAATTGTACTATATGGAGAGGTATCCCGATAACAGAGCAGGGGTATTTGCCCGCCAGGAGGGCGGGTACGATGCGTTCATCCCGCATCCATTGCCTCCACGGGATCTTGTTCTTGATGAAGGGCTTTTGTATCTGCTATCAAAAGCTGACGGTGCCCTGGCCCGCCTGGATGGAGTTACCCAGGTGCTCCCGAACCCGGATCTCTTCGTGGCGATGTACATCAAGAAAGAGGCTCTGTTGAGCTCGCAGATCGAGGGCACGCAGGCATCCCTGCAGGGTGTTCTTGAGTTTGAGGCGCACCTCCGGCCCAGGGATGATATCAACGAGATACAGGAGGTTATGAACTACATAAAGGCGCTCCATCATGGTATCGAGAAACTGGAGTTCGCACCGTTCTCTCTTGATCTGATGAATGAGATTCACCGGTTTCTCATCCAGGGGACACGGGGGTCACATAAGTTCCCGGGCCGGCTGCGGCATGTCCAGAACTGGATCGGAGTGCCGGGAGGGACTATACAGGACGCAGTATTTGTCCCGCCGCCGCCGGAGCAGGTTCCGGGGCTTATGCAGGATCTGGAGCAGTTTATCCAGAGCAGCGACAGGACGCCGACGCTGATTAAGGCCGCTCTCATCCATGCCCAGCTGGAGACGATCCACCCGTACCTGGATGGTAACGGGAGAATGGGGAGGTTGATGATAACGTTTTACCTCTATTACAGGGGTGTTCTGGCGAGGCCGCTCCTCTACCTCAGTTATTATCTTAAAAAGAACCGGGAGAGGTACTATACGCTCCTCAACGGGATCCGGTACCACGGGAACTGGGGGGCGTGGCTTGAGTTCTTCCTTCAGGGCGTCATCGAGGTCTCCAATAACTCTCTTGAGACGGCGAAGAAGATAATCCAGCTCAAGGAGACACTGATCGAGAGGCTGCTGGAGAACAACGTCGGCGGTGTTCACGCGGTAAAGCTGATCGATATGCTCTTTGACCGCCCTATTATCACAATCGCACAGATTGCAGAGGAGTTGCAGATCAGTCGTCAGACCGCAACCAAACTCGTGGGACTGTTTGAGAATATCGGTATCGTTGAAGAGATCACCGGGAAAGTGCGGTATAAGCAGTACATGTTTGTGGATTACGTCCGGATCATCGAGGAAGGCACGCGGATGTAGTCTCTCCGCAAGCAACGAACCGCCGGGGGCCGGCAACGTGCTCTTGAACGGGACATGCCGTCTAACCTGTATCGAAATCCCTTCAGACTGATCAACGAGAAATGCGCAAAGAGGGAACGATTGAGACGATCGGAAGTAGGACATACAAAGCGAAATGAGTTCTCACCGAAAGAGGCGGTGAAGAACGGAGTTGAGCAGTTGGCATGTTCAGTTGGATAATAAAACTCACATCTCCAACCGTATCTGCGATAATAGGATGAAATATAGGGAGAACGGGTCCATAAACCAGGATGCGTGTTGGATATGTGTTGGATATTTGCGGCCCGGGAGCCGGCCGGCCAGGCAGTGGCGACTGTGCACGTCCCTCAGCATGCCAGTCGGGCGGGGAGCGCCGAAGAGAAGTTCGTCACCGTCCTTCCCTCACGCTCGATAGTTCCACTCTCGATCTGATGGACGAGGATGTTTCGCGACCATCCGTTTTTGATGGTCTTGCGGATATACCGCTCACGCTGCGCCGGCTCTTTCACCTTATCGAGCAGCGTTATTGCATGATACCACGTGATTTGTGCAAGCACCTCTTGCACAAATACAGGGTCAGGCCATGCCTCCGCAAACGACCGCATATACTTCAGGTTCCGGGGGAAAAACCCTTGATATCCGGGAATTCTTTCCTGAGATCAGCCGGGAGCTGTTCTATCACCTTCGCTCCCCACACCAGCTGTCTCTGCATACACCCTTAAGGCCGGCGGGGAGGATTAATCGTTTTAGAGCACAGGGGCCGGGTCGTGATCAGGCTACAGAAGAGGAGGGGTTTTGAGAGATATCAGGCGACAGCGCTGGACTCTATGAACATTCGCCTGATAGGTGAGAGTATCTCCTCTTCCATTCTCACCCTGTCGAGCAGATCCTGCTCTGGAGTCAGGGATTCTTCAGGATCAATCCGTCATCAGTCATGCCAATGGCGACCCCTGCATGTGCAGGGCCTTTCTGTTTGATGAATAATATCGCCGGGTTGTATATTACTATTGCCGGGTAGCCGGCATCCAGAACTTTGTGGATCTCTTCAAAGGTGCTCTCCCCCAGTGTGAAGGTGTATGCCGGGTATTTCCTGTTGAGGATGTGGAATGGACCTGTGGTTATTCCCCTCCCTCCTGCAAACGACCTTCCCATGGTCCGGGCTCCCGCTGACCCCGGGGCCTCTCCCGGTATTGCCGGCCTTACCCTCCGCCACGCTCAATCCTGGCGCCTCCAGTCAAAACCCCGCGCCTCCCTCCCCTCCCGGCCCGGGGTCACACCTGCATCCTCATCCTCCCGGAGCAGATCGAGCAGTTAGCTTAATAGACCCCCCGCGCCAAAAACTGCATTAAGAGGCGATTCTAGTATGGAGAACAGAGTACAGGAAGCGACAGGGCCCGATCGGGCGCCGGAATCCATCATCATGCGTGTCGCCCTCCTCTCCCTCGCCGTCAACATCGGTCTGGTCATCGCGAAACTCACCCTCTCCGTCTACTCGGGGAGCCTTGCCCTCCGCGCGGATGGCATCCACTCGTTCGTGGATGTTGTCGCAGCACTCGCGCTTATAGCCGGCCTCCTTCTCTCCACGCGCAAACGCCGGGACTTCCCGTACGGGCTCTACAAGATCGAGAACGTCGTCGCGGTGGTCATCTCCCTCCTCATCTTCTTCACCGCGTTTGAGATCGCGATGGAGGCGGTGGCGGGCGATGTCACCGCACAGCCTTACGGCGGGTGGGTTCTCCTCATCGTCGCCGGCTTCATCCCGGTGCCCTTCATCCTCGGCACGTACCAGGTGAACGTGGGGCGGAAGTACAACTCGCCGGGCCTGATCGCCGACGGGAGGCAGCACCAGATGGACGTCCTCTCCTCTTCGGTCGTCTTCTTCGCCCTCCTCGGGCAGTTCTTCGGCATACCCCTGGACCGGATCGCGGCCTTAATCATCGCCATCTTCATCGTCCGGGCTGGCTGGGATATCCTGAAAGATAGCATGAAACCCCTCCTTGATGCCTCGGTCGACTACGATACGCTCAGCGAGATCCGCAACATCATATCATCGGATCCGACGGTGAGCCGCATCAGGAGCGTCACGGGCCGCAACTCCGGCCGTTACATATTCGTGGAGGCGGTGATCGAGATGGCGACACCTGACCTCAAGGAGGCGCACCAGGCAAGCGATCGCATCGAGGAGGCCATACAGCGCCAGGTCCAGAACGTCGAGCGGGTCGTCATCCACTACGAACCTGAAGAGAAGAGATGTCTACGGTATGCGGTGCCGCTGGAGGACCGGGAGGGCCGGATCAGCGATCACCTCGGCGAGGCCCCTTATTTCTCGATCTTCGATATCGATACCGGGAAAGACCACGTCAGGCGACAGGATATCATCGTCAATCCCTTCACGGACGCAGAGGAGCGAAAGGGCGTGCAGATAGCGGAGATGTTGATCGAGCAGAAGATCGACGTGGTTCTCATGCGCCACTCCCTCTCGGGGAAGGGGATCTCCTATGCGTTCGAGGCATCCGGGGTTGAGATGAGGCTGACTGATGCGGCGACGCTCGCAGAGGCGATCGAGGATGTGACCGGGCACTCCGGGGAGGAGACCGGCGTTCCGGCCCGCTGATCCCGCCGGGAGAGAGTATGGAGCAGCAGAGAAACATCGTCCTCATCGGCATGCCCGGCGCGGGGAAGAGCACCGTAGGCGTTGTCCTTGCAAAAGCCCTCGGCATGCGGTTTGTCGATACGGATCTCCTGATCCAGGAGAAGGCCGGGAGGATGCTCCAGGAGATCCTCAATGAAGATGGATCGGATTCCTTCCGGCGGCTTGAGGAGGAGGTGATCCTCTCCCTCCGCACCCGGCGTGCAGTTATCGCGACGGGCGGCAGCGTTGTGTACAGCAAGAAGGCGATGGCACACCTGGGGGCGGGAGGGGTGATCGTATACCTGGAGATCCCCTACGCGGAGATGGAGGCGAGGCTCAAGAACATAACGACCCGGGGGATCGTCCTCCTCCCGGGCCAGAGCCTCCGCGAGATGTACGATGAGCGCATACCGCTCTATGAGCGCTACGCCGATATCACCATCGCGTGCCGGGGAAAGGATCTCGAGTCCGTCGTCGAGGATCTGATCGGGGCGCTGTGAGGGGCCGGCTACCGGCGCTTGCCCCGGTTGATCTTTTCTCCCGCTACCCGTCACACCTCTGCGACCAGGAACCGCCCCTCCTCGTCATCGACGAGGCGCACCGTGATCATATCCCCTTCGTGCACGCCGAAGTCCGAGTAGGGTTCATTCAGGAGTATGCCCCGGAGTATGGCGCCGTCGTCCGACTGCCTCTCCAGGCGGACCCAGACCCCCTCAGGGACGATCTCCCCGCTCTCTGAGAGCAGGACCACCGATACGTCATCGAAGTAGCCCTGCGCCCTGAACCGGTCGAGGTCGGTTCTCCTCCGTACTTCCTGGATCTGCTCCGGCTCGTAGTATATGCGCCACCTCTGCTCTT
>JAAYND010000128.1 GCA_012521035.1 Methanomicrobiales archaeon | reverse complement strand
GGCCCGGCACCCGGTCATCGACCTGGATCCTGCCACCGTAGCGCCGGACGAGGATCTGCACGAGGTAGAGGCCGAGCCCCTCCCCGACGCCCCGTTTCTTCTGCTCGTAGCGACGGAAGATCGCGTCCTTCTCAGAATCCAGCACACCAGGACCGGTATCCTCGACCGAGACACAGACAGACTCACCCTCCTCCCCCTCCACCCGGATGGTGATCCCGACACCCGGGCCACCGTGCTTCACCGCGTTCCCGATGAGGTTGTTGAAGACCACAGGGAGCAGATCGTCGGCGAAGACCCGGTGATGCACCCCTTTGTAGCGGATGGTGCTGTGAGGATAGCCCTCGATCGTCCCCCGGATGGCCACATCAAGGTCAACCGGCCTGAGCTCGGAGACCGTCTGGTGGATCTGGCGGATCGTGGAGACATTCTCGAGGATCTCGATACTCCTCCTGATGCTCCGCTGGAGGCTCGCCATGTGCCGGGCCCCCTCTCCCTCCAGGCTATCGGCGAGCAGTTCGGCGTAGAGATTCGAGACATTTTCGGTGTTCCGTATGTCATGGGTCAGGATATCCACGTAGAGGTTCGCCTCGTCCCGCGCCGCCTCGACCTCCCGGTTCAGGCGCCGGAGCGCCTTCTCGGTCTGTTTGCGCCCGGTGATATCCTGGATCATCCAGCGGAGCGATGGCTCCAGATCCTCCTTTGCTCTGGCCGATATGATACTCATGGAGACATGCACGGGCTCCTCCATGAGCGGCAGGAGATCCGTCTCAAAGGTCTGGCGCTCTCCCCCACGGAGCGCCCGGTCCATCATGGCCTCGAGTCTGGCCCGGGTCCCGGCCCGGGCAAAGTTGAGGAGGCTCCGCCCGATCAGGCTCTCTTTGTGGACCGCGAGGAGCACCCCCACGGTGCGGTTGGCCTCAAGGATCCTTCCGCTCCCGTCCGTCACCAGATAGCCTTCCGGGGCGGCATCGAAGAGCTCGTAGTAGCGCTCCCGCTCCATCTCGGCGATCTTCTGAGCGAGAGTCAACTCCTCGTTCTGGCTGTTCAAGATCTCGTTGACCGCTTCAAGCTCCTCGTTCGCTGTAGCGAGCTCCTCGGCGTAGGTCTGAGCCTGCTCAAGGGCCACCGTACAGGCATCCCGGTGGAGACCCTGCCGGGCCTCCACCTCCCTCCGAAGTATAGCGTTCTCCTGCTGGAGCTCCTCGACCACACGTGACCAGTCCGCAGTCAGTTCCGTGAAGAGATCCTGCACGGCAACATGGAGCGCGGCAGGATCGTCACCGTCTTTCTGAAAGATCGCCTGCAACTGTTGCACGTACTCATCTCTCTTGCGCTGCGTCACACTGGATTTCATGTATGGCCTGGTCCCCGCCGGATTCTCACTACAGGAGGACGGTGATAACCGGTAATATTTTGACAGTTGTACAGGCAAGTCAATATACCTGCCGCTTGTGTCTCAGCCAGTATCTCACCGGACCGGGCTTTGTTCAGGGTTCGAGTCCCCTGAATCTCTACAAAGGCGAACCAGTGGCATCCTCGATGGCGAGGAGGATCCGGTCAGATCCGACCTCTGAGCGTACTATCCGTGCATTGATCCGCATCACCCGGTGCCCGATCCCGGGAAGATCGTGTTCCACCAGGAATCCCTCGACCTCTCCCTCTCCGGGCAGAATCTCCTCGAGCAGGATGCGGAGTCGGGGAATATCCCACTGCCCATCCTTGAGTGCGTAGATGGATTTCCCCCCGGCCTCACCGGGCGGGACCTGGAATGCCGCATAGAACGGGCGGTTAGCAGATATAACGCGGAGTTCGCCATCCAGCACCAGCAGGGGCTCGCAGACGACGGCCATGATCTCCTCAGCGTAAACGCGCGCCCGCTCGATAGACGACTCGAGTTCTTTGCGTCGGTTGATATCGACGAATGTGACCACTACACCCTCGATCCGGTTCTCTATCGTCCGGTAGGGCAGGATCCGCATCTCAAACCACTTCCCCCCTCTCGTCTGCACCGGCCTCTTTCGCATCTGCAGGGTCCTGAGCACTCCCCGGATATCGCCCAGGAACTCCGCATATCTGAGGTTGACCGCAAGATCGGTTATGGGCCGCCCCACATCCCCCGCCTGGAGGTTGACGATGGGCTGGAGGGGGGCGGTGAACCGCCGCACCCGGAGGTCGTTATCGAGGAAGAGCATGGCGATATTGGTTACCTGCAGGAAGTTGCGCATATCGTCGTTGCGCTCCGAGAGTTCACTGATCTTCCTCTGGTGTTCAGCGTTGACGGCGAGGAGCTCCTCGTTTAAAGACTGAAGTTCCTCCCTGGAACCCGTCAGCTCCTCATTCGTTCTCTTCAACTCCTCGTTAGCGCTCTGGAGCTCCTCGTTCATCGACCTGAGCTCTTCCTGAGAGGCCTGCATATCCTCGAGCGAATGCTGAAGCTGGAAGCGGACCCGGGCGATCGTATGCGTCGGGTCCGCCTCCGGGACAGGGGCCGGCACCGCGCCTTCCTCCATCTCACCTCCAGTATGCTCCTGATATACCTCCTCTTCATCCTGGAAGATGACGATATAGAGCATGCCGCCTCTCATCGCCCACCTCCCGACCGGCCGGACAGTGAGCAGGACCTGCCGCTCCCCGGCGCTCACTCGCGCGGGAACAGCCGCCCGGGCGAAACTCTCCTCCCCCCAGGTGGCCGCCTGGAGGATGGGTGTCAACGCATCCCGGATCGCAGGTCGCGCCATCGTGTGGATGTTCAGGGTCGCCCTGCCAGGCCCGGGTTCCAGGTATCTCCCCGTCCTGCCGTGGAAGTACAGGATATCGCCGCCATCGTTCACGATCACCGCCGGGGGGGCGTACTGCGTGAGCAGCCACTCCTGGGCGAGTGCGGTTACGATCGCCTCTTCTCTCGCGAACTCTCGCCCCTTCCCCTCCGCTACTGTGGGTTGTGCGATTACGGCCAGTGTATCGAGCCAGGGTGCCTGCGGTGGGGTCCCCTCCCGACGCTGGAAGATCTTCCACCTGCTATCGATCGTCTTGAACCGGGCATCAAACCCACCGATCGACTCAGCCGTACCGAGGAAGAGAAGCCCGCCCGGGTTCAGGGCATACTGAAAGAGGGGTATCACCTGCTTCTGCAGTTCCGCCGAGAGGTATATAAGGAGGTTGCGGCAGGAGAGGATGTCGAGGCGAGTAAACGGGGGATCCGAGAGGACGTTCTGCGTCGCAAAGATCACACACTCCCGGATCTCCTTACTCACGAGGTAGGTATTATCCTTCTTCACGAAGAAGCGCTTCAGTCGCCCGGGAGAGAGATCAGCGACGATGTTCGCCGGGTAGGTACCGCGCCGTGCGACTCCGATCGCCCTCGTATCCACATCGGTCGCAAAAACCTGGATCGTATCCGTTCGCTCAAGGACATCCAGGCATTCCCTGAGAAGGATGGCGAGGCTGTAAGCCTCCTCGCCGGTGGAGCAGCCCACGATCCAGGCCCGGATCGTCCCTCCCGGCTCTCTTGCGGGGAGCAGGTCTTTGAGGATCTCCTCTTTCAGCACAACCCAGGCGCCCGGATCCCGGAAGAACCGGGTTACCCCGATCAGGAGGTCGTGTGCAAGGACATCGATCTCCTGTGGGTTCTCGTGAAGGAATGTGATGTACCCCCCGATACCCGGGATATGGTGCAGGGCCATCCGGCGCTCGATACGCCTCCGGACGGTGTTGCGCTTGTATCGGGAGAAATCCTGACCGGTTCGCAGACGGATAAGAGAGAAGATCCGTTTCAGGTCAGCCTCCACCCAGGGCGTGGTGAGCACGCCGCCTGCGGGATCGGTGGTGGAGAACTTCATGTACTGGATGAGCAGATCGGGAAGTTCCCCGGGCGGAGCGATGTAATCCACAAGCCCGGTAGCTATCGCACTCCCGGGCATACCGCTGAACCGGGCCGAAGACGGATCTTCGGCCATCACCATGCCCATATGCTCTTTGATAGCCCTGATCCCGAGTGTTCCATCGCTTCCCGTCCCGGAGAAGACGACCCCCACCGCCCTCCCTCCCTGGTCCTCAGCGAGGTGCTGGAAGAAACTGTCGATGGGCATCCGGAGGCCACGCGCCCGGACCGGTTCCAGGTGTCCGATGGTGCCATGGAAGATGGTGAGATCGGCCCGGGCGGGTTTCACGTACACCGTGTCCGCCTCGATCTTCATGCCGTCCGCGGTCTCCCGCACGGGCATCCTGGTGAACCGCTGGAGGATCTCCGGCAGGTGCCCTCTCTGAGCGGGATCCATATGCGTGATCAGCACGAAGGCGAACCCGGTGTCCGGTGGCATGCTCCTGAAGAACTGCTCGAACGCCTCGAGTCCGCCCGCGGATGCACCGATGCCCACGATCGCCAGAGGTTTGTTCGCCTCCTCCTTCCTGTGTTCATCATGCTCCATGGATCTCTTCTCTCCCATCTCACCCGTCACCGCCGTCATGCACTGCCCATTCCCGCCATCGACCCGATCTCTCCTCCACCCCTGCAGGTGTTGTCGTGCGGTGCAGGCCAGCCTGTGGATATCCTTGATGGCCGGCGGTGAGCCCTCACCCGGGTCATGGGGTCCCTGGTTCCTCCTGCTCTCTCTGATCGGTTACGTCCTCGATTGCGAGGAGGATCCTCCCGGGTCCGACCTCGGAGCATAGCGCCCTGGCGTTAAGCCGCATTACCCGGTGCCCGATCACAGGAAAGTCGTGTTCCACCAGGAAACCGTCGAGTTCCGTCTGCCCGGGGAGGATCTCTTCGAGCAGGCCGCGGAGCCGGGGGATATTCCATTGCTGGTTCCCCAGTGTGTAGATCAGTCTTCCTTCCGTCTCTTCCGGCGTGACCTGGAATGCCGCATAGAACGAACTGTTTGCGGATATAACGCGGAGTTCGCTATCCAGCACCAGCAGGGGTTCGTGGACGATGGCGATGAGGTTCTCAGCATACCTCCGGGCCTCCTCGAGGGAGACCTCCATCTCCTTGAGCGGCGTCATATCGGTGAAGGTGATGATGACCCCCTCGATCCGGTTCTCTATCGTCCGGTAGGGGAGGATCCGCATCAGGTACCATTTTCCATCCGCCGTCTGCACCCGCCTCGTCTGCATCTGCAGGGTGCCGAGCACGGATAGCACATCCTCCGCGAGGTCCTCATCCTGTATATCGATCCGGAGATCAGTGATGGATCTTCCTGTATCTCCTGCCTGCAGGTTGATGATGGGCCGGATGGGATCGGTGAACCGCCGCACCCGGAGGTCGTTGTCGAGGAGGAGCATGGCGATATCGGTGCTCTGCAGGAGGTTGTGCATATCATCATGGCTCTCCGAGAGTTCCTCGATCTTCCTCTGATGCTCGGCGTTGACGGTGAGGAGCTCCTCGTTTAAAGACTGGAGCTCCTCCTTGGAACTCGTCAGCTCTTCGTTCATGCTCGTCAGTTCCTCGTTCGTACTCTGGAGCTCCTCGTTCATCGATCTGAGTTCCTCCTGGGAGGCCTGCATATCCTCGATCGTGCGCTGGAGCTGGACCCTGGTCTCCATGAGTTCTTTATCGAGGTCAGACTGCGGGGTAGCCTCTTCGCTGTGTCTGGTCTCCAGGACGGGGGCCTGTGCCGGTTCAAAGACGATCATAAAGAGATCCTCTGCGCCCTCAACCGGGTGTATCGGGCGGGCGGTCAGGCGGATCGCCTCTTCGCCTCCGTTCGTCTGCACAAAGACCGGTCCCCGTGTGATGGTACGGTTCTCCTGGACAGCGGCGCGGACAGCGAAAGTGAGCGGGTAGCGAAGACCCTCCCGTGCCATCGTGTAGACGTTCAGGGTCGCCCTGCCGGGATGCGGTTCCAGGTACTTCCCGGTCCTCCCCTGGAAGTACAGGATATCACCGTTCTCGTTCACGATCACCGCCGGAGGAGCGTACTGCGCGAGCAACCACTCCCGGGCGAGTGCAGCAATGGATGGTGCTTCATTCTCCTCCCTGGCCCGGGATTCGGCCGCCGAGATCATGGGAGTGGGGGTGAGCGAGCAGGGGAGTTTCACCCGGACTCCACCCCCTTCGGGCGTTTGAACCCGCCGGTAGATGTTCAGGGTTTTATCGATGGGTTCGAAATACCCGGGGGGTTTTCCGGCGGAGTAATCGGTGCCGAGGATGAGGATCCCGTCGGGGTTCAGGGCGTACTGGAAGAGCGGTATCAGCTTTCGCACCGCATCCGGACCTGTGTAGAGGAGGAGGGCCTGGACATCCAGAATATCCAGGTGGAGGAACGGTGGGTGGCTCAGGATGTTGTGCTGGGCAAAGATGGTCTTTTCCCGTATATCGTGGCGGATCTGGTAGGTACTATCCCTCTTTATGAAGAAGCGCTCCAGTCGTTCCGGAGATACGTCCACCTCGATGTTCGCTATGTACATCCCCTCCCGCGCCTCGATGATCCTCTCCTGGTCGATATCGGTCGCGAAGATCTGGTACTGGATATCGCTGCCCGATGACTGGAGCACCTCTTCGAGTGTTATGGCCATACTGTAGGTCTGCTCCCCGGTGGCACATCCCGGGACCCAGACCCGGATCGTACTGTCGTCTGCTTTCGCCCGGATCAACCCGGGCAACAACTCTTCGCGGAGGATCTTCCATACCCCTGGATCCTGGAAGAACCAGTTCGGTCCGGTGGGGATCTCCCGCGCGAGGATATCGATCTCCTCGGGATGCTCCTGGATGTAACGCACATACTCTTCGCCGTCGCTGATCTGGTGCACCCCCATCCTCCGCTCTATCCGGCCGCGAATCAGGCTCTCTTTGAATATGGAGTAGTCTTCGCCTGTCTGCAATCGGATCATGGCAAGGATCTTCGTGCGTGTGTTCGCGTACCTCTTCTCTTCCAGGCTCGCCTCGTGGAGGCCCCGGAAGGACTGGATGTAGTTGACGAGCAGTTCCGGGAGTTCTTCTGCCGGCGCGATGTAATCGGCGAGCCCGGAGACGATGACGCTCCGGGGCATGCTCGGGAACTCTGCGGTGATCGGATCCTGGACCATCACCATCCCGAGGCGCTCTTTTAGCGAACGCAGCCCCAGCACCCCATCATGCCCCATGCCGGAGAGGAGGATGCCGACCGCCCTGGAGTCCTGGTCCTGGGCCAGTGCACGGAAGAAGTGGTCGATCGGTAGCCGCATCCCCCTCTGCCGGGACGGTTCTTCGAGGTAGAGGATGCCTTTCCGGATGGTGAGGTTGGTGTTTGGCGGGATCACGTATATCGAGTTCGGCCGGACCTCCATGCCGTGCTCGATCTCTACCACCGGCATCGTGGTGTCCCGCTGGAGGATCTCGGAGAGCAGGCTTCTATGCCCGGGATCCATGTGGGTGACCACCACAAACCCTGCCCCGGTGTCAGGGGGCATGTTCCCGAAGAGGGTCTCGAGGGCCTCAAGCCCCCCGGCGGATGCACCGATGCCGGCGATGATGAAGGGCGGTTCTTCTGTGGTCTCCTCCGGTTCAATGTCTCCCTTCTGCCCCGGTTCTGCCTCTCGTCTGGCCATACTACAGTCGCCTCACCTTCTTTTGCGGGTCGCCTCGGGTAGTGGGTATTCCCATGGATCTCCGGGTTCCCTGAGTGGCTCCTCTGCCACGGGGATCTTCGTATCGCTATACCTCAATGTCACAGTGTGATACCCGGGCGGATATATCTATTGTGACAGGGGGCGGCCGTCCCTGCATCTCTTGATCCAGGGCTTTCTGATATACCCCCGGGGCCGGGGTGCGATCAGAACGAAGATGGCGGTTTTCCCCGAAGATCGGTGCGATAACAGCCCGGGGGTTTCCAGGTTTACCCCGGGGCCCGGGGCGGATGGCGAAGAGCGGGCCGGGGTAATGTTTACATAATAGCCCGGAGTCTTACCAGACATGGAGAAGGGATCGATCGATAAGATAGGCGCGAAGTTCATCGAGATGAACCGTCGCTTTGAAGAGATGTACCAGGTGCTGTTTGCGATACCGGAGGAGGCGCTGCGAGAGAGAAAGAACGGGTCGATGCAGGTTGCAACCTTTCGCTTCAACTGGGTGTTTGGAGAGGTCAATGGCTACGAGTACCTGGAGTTCTACCGCTTCCACCGCTTCGGGGATGAACATACCCGGATATGGGAGGACGGGACGACTGAAGACCTTGATACCCTTGAGTCGATGTACAGCTATAACCCGGATATCCCCGGGGATGAGGAGCGAAAGGAGAAAGAGATGATGGAGTGCTACGAGAGGGTGCTCAATGATCTCGCAGAGGCCGGTCTCCTCGGGGAGGTGCCCCATCATACGATGATGAACACATACCTGGTTTTACATGATAAGGAGGGAGAGTGACGTCCATGCCGGCCCTGCTGTTCATTCTGCCCCCTGCGCAATCTGTAGCGTGAATCTGAACGCTGCGCCTTCCTCCGGGTGGCCCGGTACCCGGTCATCGACCCAGATCCGGCCTCCATAGTGCTCAACAAGGATCTGCACAAGGTAGAGGCCGAGCCCCTCCCCGACGCCCCGTTTCTGCTGCTCGTAGCGGCGGAAGATCGCGTCTTTCTCAGAGTCCGGCACGCCAGGACCGGTATCCTCGACCGAGATCTGCACCTCGCCGTCCACCTCATCAACCCTGATCTCGACCTCGACATCAGATCCGCCGTGCTTCACGGCGTTCCCGATGAGGTTGTTGAAGACCACGGGGAGCAGATCGTCGGCGAGGACCCGGTGGCGGGTTCCGCCGTAGTGGATGATATCGGCGGGAAAACCCGCGATCATCCCCGTGATCGTCTCATCGAGATCGATCGGGGTGAGTTCTGGCGAAGCGCGGTATATCCGGCGGATGGTGGAGACGTTCCCCAGGATCTCGATGCTCCTGTTGATGCTCCGCCGGAGACTCTCCACGTATCCGGCTGCCTCACCACCAAGCGTATCGAGCAGGAGATCGGCGTAGAGACGGGAGACGTTCTCGGTGTTGCCGATGTCGTGGGTGAGGATGTCAAGGTAGAGGTTTGCCTCCCGGTTCGCTGCTTTCAGGTCGCAATGAAGCCGGGTGAGTTCCTCAGTATGCCGCCTGAGCGCCTCCTCACCGCGTTTGCGCCCGGTGATATCGGTGAGGATGGAAACGGCCCCGACGATGGCACCGTCGGAGTTGCGGATGGGGGCTGCCGAGACATCCGCCCAGAGAACCTCCTCGCCCAGCCTGGTGAGCATCATCTCCTCTCCCTGCACCGTCTCTCCCTGCAGCGCCCGATAGTAGGGGGCTGCCTCGACGGGCATCGGCGTCCCATCCATCTGCAGGATCCCGAAGATCTCCCGGCGTTTCTCGAAGCTGGCGGGATCAAAAGAGCCCGACGCTCCACGGATCATCTGGCGCACCGTATCGTTCACCCGGATGATGACCCCGTCGGCATCGTAGATGAAGACGGCGGACGGGATCGATGCAAGGGTCGCGTCCAGTATGGAGGCACGCAGGTGCTCCTCCTCCACGGCGGCATGAAGTTTTGCTTCGGCCTCCTTCCATTCGGTGATATCCGCAAAACTCTCAAGGATATGGGTTACCCGGCCGGTTGCATCCTTCACCGGCTGAGCGACGATGCTGAGCCAGCGCCCGCGGTACGGGACGTACTTCTCGGTCTTCGTGACCTCGCCTGTCAAACGGGCAATCCGGGATGCGCAGACCTCGCACGGCCTGTCCATGCCTTCAAACAGGCGATAGCACCTGTCGCCGATGGGGTCATGTCCGGGGAAAAGATCCCGTGTCTTCTGGTTGACCCACACGATCGTCATATCCTGGTCGATGAGGGACTGCCCTGTATCGAGCGCGGAGAGGATGGCGCCGACCTGCTCATTCTCACGACGTAGCGCCTCTTCGCTCCTCCTGTGCCCGGCATCGGCCAGCCTGAGCGCCTCGTTCTCCCGGCGGAGAGTGTCTATCTCAGCCTGGAGTTCGCGGATCCGGTCGTCGTGGGACTGTCCGGGCTCTGCAGGGCTTTCCTGTGCACCCGCGTCCTGCACAGCAGGATCAGGCTTCTTTCGTGGAGTTCTGGATGATGTCGACATCTGATCCGGGTTCCTGTTTGTGGCAGGTAGAATGAATTTCGCATCGGCGGTATTAACGGTAGCGCTGATCACCCCCGGTACCTTTACGGGGGATCCCTTTCCCTCATGCCCCTGACCGGAGGAGGGAAAGAAGGTGAGAGGTCTGGCAATCCCGGGGAGCGGGGAGGTTGGGTGGCAAAGCGATGCGGGGCCTTCTATCCCGGATCACCCCGCCATAATTCCAGAAGAGAGCCAGCTCTTCAGTCATTACCAGGGGATGATGCGGGAGTCACCCGGACGATCCATCAACGGATCAGACAAGACACCAGAACCCCCCGGGGTCACCGGATCGAGGAAAACCTCTGATCCCCGCATCTCATCCAGGGGATGGGTTTATAAGAGGTACCGGGTAAATAGTCCCCTATGCCTCCCCCGCCCGGGAACTCCCCGCACATCCTTCGCTTTGTACATACCGCTGACCTCCACCTCGGAAGCCGGGTCATGAACCTGCCGGGGATGAATGAGGAAGGCGCCTCCACTCTGGCCAACGCGACATACAGCGCCTGGAGGAATATAGTAGACCTCTGCATAGGAGAGGAGGTCGACTTCCTGCTCGTCGCCGGCGACACCTACGACAGTGCGGACCGAAACATTCGGGCGCAGCTCCAGTTCATCGAGGGGCTCCGGCGGCTCGACGAGAACGGCATCGCCGCATACGTCGTCCGGGGCAACCATGACCCGGATGATGCGTGGTCGGAGTCGATCACGATGCCGGAGAACACCACCATCTTCTCATCAAGCGAGCCCGAGGTCGTCATCCACCGCGATCCAGACGGCAGACCCCTTGCGGCGATCGTGGGGATGAGTTTTGCAACAGCCCATATCTACGATAACCTTGCGGAGCAGTTCCCCGGACGGGAAGACGAATGGCCCTTCACGATAGGTCTCCTCCACTGTAGCGTCGGGGGGACGGCGGGCCATGAACCGTACGCCCCGTGCAGTATCCAGGATCTCAGGCGATGCGGCTACGACTACTGGGCGCTCGGCCACATCCATCAACCCACGGTCCTCAGTGCCGGCGATCCGCACATCATCTACGCCGGCAACCCGCAGGGGCGCGATATGGGAGAGAGGGGTGAACGCGGGTGCCGTCTCGTGACGGTCGATGCCGATGGCACCGTCGAGATCGATGTCGCCAGGACATGCAGGCACCTCTGGAAGGAGATCGAGATCGATCTCAGCGACTCTGTGGACCCGGCGGCCCTTGAGGAGGAGATCCGGGGGAGGATCGCTCATATACTCCGGGAGGAGGGGGTACCCGTCGCCGGCCGGATCCTCCTCACCGGTGCGACACCTCTTCACCATGAACTCACGGTAAAGGGAGGGATCACCGCTCTCGAAGAGAGGCTCATCGAGGATCCGCCGGGCGATCGATACCCGTTCTCCATCGAGCGGGTCCTATGCCGGACGGTCCCCGTCATCGACCGCGACGCGGTCCTCGTCCGTGACGACATCCTCGGGGAGATCTGCAGGCAGACCGACCGGGCGGTATCTGGTGACGGAAACCGCCTGAGGGAGGAGATCTCCTCTCTCTACCGGTCGTCCGTGGCCCGGGCATACACGAGCGAACCGGATGAGGAGGAGTTCTGCGAGATCATCCGCGAGGCCGAGAGCCTGCTCCTCTCCCATCTCTCGGGGGGAGAAGAATGAAGATCCGGTCGCTCTACATCGATGGGTTCGGGAAATTCCATGACTGGAAGCCGCCCACCCGATTCGGCGAGGCCCTGACAGTGATCGTCGGCCCGAACGAGGCCGGGAAGACGACCCTGCTCGCCTTCATCCGCCGGATGCTGTATGGGTTCCCGGACGGGAGGAGAAACCTGAATCACTACCGCCCTCTGAGTGGCGGAAGGCCCGGGGGGCGTCTGGATCTCCAGTGGGTGGATGGCCAGGATTACACTCTCACCCGCACCGGCGTCAAAGGCCTACCATCCCTCACCCTCGCCGACGGTACCGCTGCAAAAGGACTGGAACCTGGATCACTGCTTGGCCCGTGCGACCAGGTCTTCTACGAGAATGTCTGTGCGATCGGGCTCGACGAACTTCAGGCGATCTCGACACTTGAAGCAGATGAGATCCGGGATCGCCTGGC
>JAAYND010000127.1 GCA_012521035.1 Methanomicrobiales archaeon | reverse complement strand
CTCTTAGAATAACCCGGATTGGCTCGCCCGATGAGCAAACCTCTCAACCTCCATGAGGTAGTATCTCTCCTCAATCTCGATGCTGATGCTGTTTCGGCCCCACCGTGCAGCGGCGAGGCTGGTCGTCCCCGTTCCGCCGAAGGGATCGAGGATGGTGTCACCGGCGAACGAAAACATCCGCACGAGCCTCTCCGCCAGTTCGAGTGGATAGGGAGCGAGGTGCTCTCTGATCGAGGCCCCTTTAGTGTCCCAGATCTGGCGGAACCACTCTTTCTGATTTTCGTTGACTGATGACCGGTCTCCAGGTCGATATCGATCACCTGGTGGGTGATGACCATGCGGCCGTTCTGATCAGGATGCTGAAAGGCGATGACGCCGCCGGGGAGCATGAGCGGTATCATGCTCCGGACAATCATGATCATCACGCCATACCAGGTGAAGGAGGGGGATCCCCGCGAGGATCACAGCGCCAGGGATGATTGTGATCTTCTTCAGGACCCGACCGACCCGGATCATACCTCCAGGCAGACTGCCTTCTCGCTCCCGTCGTCAAGGATTGCCGTGCACACAATCTGTTTTCCTTCCATATTCAGGTCAAACGAGAGCCAGGCGCTTTGTGCAGAGTCGACCTGTGTCACCAGCCCGAGTTGTACCTACCCCTCAAGCACCTGACCGGACTCCGCTTCTCCAGGCCAGAAGACTGTAAACCCACCCTCACCGTGGCCGTGACTATCTGAACTGACGTGTGGAGATCTGTCACTCCACCCGCAGGTGAACGTCACCTTGCGGATCATCCCGTCATCATCCAGGCCCCGGGAGACCCTGATGCCTGCAATTGTGATTGGCTCCTGGCCGGTGTTCCTGATGGTGCTGCCAGTGGGCATCGTCTTTGCGTGGCCTGCCCACCAGCAGCATGAACCGGAGCCGATCCGTATCTATCACCAGACCACCGGCATCGCTCCATGAACCGGTGGTGATGGCGATCCCCTCGACTACTTTCGCATCAGTGAACCATGCTCTGATCGGGATGACGCCCACGAGTGGCAGGACGCCGGCGCAACCGGTAATCACCAGGAGAACGTATACCTTATTCGTCGCTCACCGCCCCCAGAGGTGTTTATGGGTGAAGAGTAGCAGGGAATGGAGAATGCCGCATTACTCGCAACCATGAATGGTGATGCACAGCATCATCCCCGCACAGGAGAATTACCTCTGCCCGGTCTCCGGATCACTTCATCATCCCTGAAGAGTGTGGTCTGGAGCGGCCCGGGCAGGAGATCATTCCCACGCAGTCGGGATGCGATGGTGTCATCGCCGACGACATGTATCGGTACTGAAGACCCGGTGAAGGGTTCCATACCGGTGGCTGTGGTTAGTTTCCAGTGAGATGCGAGGGAGGAGGGAAAAAGCGTAGCGATGGCTGAGGTGGCTGCGCATTCATCCCTTCTCACTCGCTCCTTTTTCATGGATGGTGGTATTACAGAGATTTTTTTCAGGGATTACTCGATTGAGGATGCAGCCTCCCGCTCAGGCACTTTTTCGACCTGTGTCGCTTCGAAGGCTGCATCGAACTGAGTAAATACCCGTTCATGTTTCATCTACCTCAACTATACTCTGCGAGGCCTCATCCCCGGGCTTACCCTGCCCGATGGTGAGCCCGATTCCGACCCCGCACCCTCCCCTGAGACCAACCACTATTTAAATATATCTTTCAAACGTTTTATCCCATCTAGCGATTGGAAATATCATTTCACAAAACGATCCTCACATATACCTGGAGCAGTAACTGAACGAGCGCACCATCACCTATATGCTGTTTACCTATTCATGGGCGTGAATTGCAGAGCGTTTCAGGAATTATATCATCCATTCATCGGAATTACATAAAAAATGGGCAGCGACAGGAGGCAGTTTTGCACGAATTCAGAGGTTGAGGGAGCCATTCAGAAATCTTTTTATATCACAATGCACGTGGGGTGCGGCACCTCTTTCCCTCCCGGGTCGAGCTCCCCGGCATCCTGGAGGGGATCCCTTTATATAACGACTGACAAATGTGCGCTATTGAGGCGGTTACCCCGATCTCTCAAACTGTTAATCGGATTTACCAGAAAATGGAGAGATTAGGAGGGGACATAGCCCCCTACCGAACCAGGGCGAAGCTCCTCTCACACACCCGGGCCCTGCTGGCTTCTCAGGAAACAGATCTGCAGGTCCTCCCGGTACGCCAACCCGGGAGAGCCTGTCCGCCCTACACCCTCTCCTCTTCCTCCTCGACCAGGTTCTGCGGCCTCTTCCGGGCCTCCTTCTCTATATCGACATCAGGAACCCTCGCCGCCTCCTCCGCGGCCTGGAGATCTTCCCGGGTCGGGATATCCCCGAGTATATCTTCAGGCGGCAGATCCAGACCCTCGGGAACCTCCGGCGCCTCGACCGTGGCACCGAGGTACTCGGCGGCCTGCCTGACGATGGTCGAGAGTTCGAATGGGAATATGATCTTTGTCGCCTGCCCCTCCGCCATCTGCTTCAGGGCATCAAGCGAGAGCACCGTGATCGCCCGGCGGTCCAGCGGCCGGGCGCCGACCGACAGGATGCGCAGCCCCTGCGCCTCGCCCTGGGCCTGCAGGATCCGGGATGTTCGATCCCCCTCGGCACGGAGGATCTTGCTCTGCCGCTCACCCTCAGCCTCAAGAATGATGCTCTGCCGCATCCCCTCGGCACGGAGGATCGCGGACCGCTTCTCACCGTCCGCCCGGAGGATCGCAGCCCGCCGCTCCCGCTCGGCCGCTGTCTGCTCGGTCATCGCCTGCTTGACCGGCCCTACCGGATCGACCTCCTTGATCTCCACCCGCTCGACCTTCACGCCCCAGGCATCGGTCTCCCGGTCCAGGGTGTCGCGGAGGCGGGCATTGATGATATCCCGGTTGTAGAGGATCTCATCGAGTTCCATATCGCCGATGATACCCCGGAGACTCGTCTGGGCGAGCGCCACCGTCGCCGCCCGATAGTTCATAACCTCAAAGTATGCCTTCTCGGGGTCGATCACACGGACGTAGACGATCGCATCCACGTTCGTCGGAGAGTTATCCTTCGTGATCACCTCCTGGCGCGGGACATCCATCACATCGGTCCGCAAGTCGAGTTTAACGACCCTTGTTATCAAGGGGATCACCCACCGGAACCCGGGGTTCATCCTCCCGATATACTGCCCCAGACGGATCTGGAGCCCCTGTTCATACGGCTGCACGATCACAACGCCGCTTGCAAATATGATGACGATGACGAGGATCAGAAAGATTGTAATCAGTCCGGTCCACGGAATAGACGCTAAAACCATCTCACTCAAATCTCCTTCACAACAATATGCACCCCTTCGGAATGGACCACAATAACCCTTCTCCCGACAGGGATTCTGCCCGACTCGGTCCGTGCACTCCACTCCATGCTCCCGATCTGCACCTTCCCCGATATCGTGCCGGCCTCAACATCCTTTGTCACAACCCCTTCAAGCCCGAGGAGCGAGTCCCGCGAGAGGGTCGTGGGGGGCTTCTTCCCGGGCGTGAGGCGGCCATAGGCCCAGACCGTGACCGAGGCAGCAACCAGGGCCGCTACAACCCCGACGACGAGCCCCCCGGTTGAACTGAGGATATCGACACCGAGGAGGAGGAGAGCCCCGAGGATGATCAGGACCGTGGCAGGGACGGCGATGAAGAACCCGGGCTGGTAGACCTCGATCAGGAGGAGCACCGCGCCGAGTACGATCAACACCCAGCCAATAAGCATAGAGAGAGATGGGGCCGGCAGAATAAAAGGGTATGGAGTGAGTTCCCCTTCAGACGTGGGCAAAGACCGCCGGCGCGCCGCAGGATACCCAGGCGGCAACGACGGCGGCCCTGAGGTACTGGAGAGGATACACCAGAAGACCCGGCTCTGCCGGGATGGCAAGCCCCATCACGAACCAGATGACCCATGCCACCGCAAGGCCGGGTATGAAGCAGAACATGCGATCCGCCCATCCTCCGACAGCACAGACACCCATCCTCCAGCGCCCGACCACACCTCCCGCTGCAAACCCGAAGAAGAACCCGGCCGCTGTCATGGCATCTTTGAGGCTGAGCGGATCGATTGACCGGCCTGACTGCTGGATCGCTGCCTCAGCCCAGGTAGCAGGAACCTGCCAGTCCCCTACCGCCGCAAGCGCGGCAAACGAGGCGAGAGCCAGGACGATGGAACCGGCAAACGCGAGCAGGATCTGCCGGGAGGGGGATAAGTCAGCCACACGCCGACTCACCGATCCTTCAAGAGCGAGGAACCCGATGAGGAGGATAATGCCAGATCCAAACCCCGCGATGACATCTGACGGAAAATGGGCGCCGAGGAATATACGCGATACGCCGACAGAGGCGACCAGGAGGATCGCGAGGAGGGCAAACACCCTGCGCCGGCCGGCAACAAGCAGGCCCCAGAACGCCACCGCCCCCAGGGAGTGGCCGGAGGGGAAGGCAAACGACGGATGACTCGCAAGCGCCCGGACTCTCGGGTTGACCCAGTACGGGCGGGGGAGGTGGAAGAAGATCTTCAGGGCCGAGGCGAGGGCGCCCGATATACCCATGAGGAGGGCGAGGCGGATGGCGAGACGGGGATTTTTGCACCAGTAGAGGAACGCGAT
>JAAYND010000001.1 GCA_012521035.1 Methanomicrobiales archaeon | reverse complement strand
TCTGGATACCCCCGAACCGGTGGCCGGCATCTCCGCCGTAAACCGCTCCATCCATGAACCTGACCTCCCCCGCCTCCGGTCGGAGGATGCCGGCGAGGATGTGCGCCAGAGTGGACTTGCCCGAACCTGTCTGGCCGACGATCGCGAGCACTTCGCCCTCGGAGACCTCCAGACTCACATCGTCAATCGCATGGAGCGATCTCCCGTCCGGCAGGCGGTATCGGTAGCGAAGATTATCCGCTCTGAGGAGCAGGGCGATCCCGCCCCGGTGGCAGGCGATCTCCCTCCCGTCACCGCAAGGTATGAGATCTGGCGGAGTGGTGCTACAGATCGGTGTGGCCTGTGTGCACCGCCAGTGAAACGGACAACCCGCATGCCCGCCCTCAGAAGGCGGTTCTCCGGGAATCCCCCAGAGGTCTTTGTAGATGAAGATATCCGGCGTGGAATGGACGAGGCCGCGGGTATAGGGATGACGTGGGGTGTTGATGATATCTCTCGTAGGCCCGCTCTCCACCACCCTGCCCGCGTAGAGGACGACCATCCGCGATGCGAGGGATGATACAAACGAGAGGTCATGCGATATCAGGATCATGCTGTAGCCATTTTTCCTCTGGAGATCGGCGAGCAGATTCTGGATCTCCTTTCGCGTGACTGTATCGAGGGCCGACGTAACTTCGTCGAGTATCAGGACCCGGGGATCACAGGAGAGGGCCATTGCGATGAGAACCCGCTGTCTCATTCCCCCGGAGAGCTGGTGGGGGTATGCGTCCACCCAGACCGGGTCAAGCCCGACCGATGCAAAGAGGTCTCTGCATCGCGCCTCTGCATCGCGCTTCTCCATCTCCGTGTGCTTCAATAGAGGCTCGATAACCTGTTTTCCGACCGTCATCACCGGATTTAAGACTTCGAGGCTGTTCTGGAAGACGATGGCGATATCCTTCCATCGGAGCCTGTCCATTTCAGGCTCAGGAAGACGTGTAATATCTGTGCCGTTATATGAGATCGTACCGGATACGGAGGCCTGACCACCAAGCAACCGCATGGTGCTGAGTGCAAAGGTGGTCTTTCCGCTTCCCGATTCTCCGATTACTCCAACGATCTCACCTCTCTCCAGCTCAAGAGAGATACCATCGATTGCCTTAACGATGCCACTATCCGTATAATAGTGGCATCTGAGGTCGTTGACTTCCAGGACGGACATTATGCACCCCGATTTTGTCTCATGCGGGGGTCCAGCACCCGCTCAAGATCGCGGCCGACGAACGCGAGGCAGAGCAGTAGGACGATCAGAGCCACCAATGGGGGGATGAGCCACCACTGCCAGTACGGCGTAAAGTAGATTGACCGGAAACTGGTTGCGTAATGTAGCATCATTCCCCAGCTCTTTGCAGTCGGATCACCCAGCCCGAGGAATGCAAGCCCCGTCTCAGCCATGATGGCATACGAGGTTATGCCGATGATAAGGACGAAGAGGATGGGGAGCACTTCCGGAAGGATATGGCGTCGTACCAGGTAGAACGGTGTCGCCCCATAGTTTTTTGCAGCGGTGATGTAGGCGTTGCCCTTGATAGTGAGAGTCTGTGCGCGGGCAATACGCGCCGGCTTTGCCCAGCTGAACAGGACGAGGACAAATATAACGTTAAAGATGTTCGGGCCCATAAAGGCGGAGATGACTATAAGGAGCGGAAATGCTGGCAGTGCCATGATGACATCGACCGTGCGCATCACCAGCTGATCCGCTACTCCCCCGAGGTATCCGGCGAGGATACCAAGAGCGCCTCCACCCAGACCCGCGATGCAGGCGACGGCAAGGCCGATGAAGAGACTCATCCGTGCACCGTAGCAGATCTGAGACCATATGTCCATCCCCAGTTCATCGGTGCCTAACGGATGATCTGAGCCCGGCAGTTCAAGGGATCCTCCGGTGATCTTTCCGGGCGGGTATGCAGAGAGAAGTGGGGCAAAGATCGCCATCATGACGATTAGGGCGATGCCGCACAGCCCGATCTTTCCTTCCAGACTGAATTTTGATATGGTGGCCGTGAGACGGTCGGCCGCATTCTGTAAATGCGGCGCCATCCTGATGGCTTGTATGACAGAGATCTGTTCAATAAACATCCAGTTCACCTATCAAGCGACCCGGGGATCCAGTTTCTGGTAGATGCGGTCGGCTATCAGGTTGCAGAGCAGGATTGATACCGCCACGATCAGCAAAATGCCCTGGATCAGCGGATAATCCCGGGCCACGACAGCGTTTCTGAGTGTCAGTCCTATCCCCGGATAATTGAAGACACTCTCGACGAGCACAGCACCTCCCATGAGCATACCGACCACGAATCCGGTGCGGGTCACCACTGGAAGCAGGGCGTTTCTGAGTGCGTGGCGTGTCCAGACTATGCGATCACCAAGCCCCTTGGCACGTGCAGTGCGGATGTAGTCCTTCGTGGAGACTGTGATGAGTGTGTTTCTCGTGAGGAGATAGACACCGGTGAGCTGCGCAAGGGAAAGGGTCAGAACGGGGAGGAACGCATGGTATGCAACATCTCTCACAAGATCCAGAACGCCGGCATACTGTGCAAACGGGGTGACGGCGCCCGCCAGAGGAAAAAGTCGGAGATGCACGCTGAATATGAGCAGGAGGATGAGTCCGAGCAGAAATGATGGGATCTCGGCGAATGCGATCAGGCCGGTCATCATCAATCGGTCGGACCCCTTATTCCGGTTCCAGGCGGAGATAACGCCGAGCACGACGCCGGTAACCGTGCTGATGGCTGTTGCTGATAGAACGATGAGGAGAGTCCATGGCAGATGGAGGAGGATCACCCCGACCACCGGCATTTTGTACTGGATACTCTGGCCGAGATCCCCTCTTGCCAGGTTTGCCAGGTATGAAACGAACTGTTCATGTAGTGGGAGATCCAGGCCGTAATAATGGAAGTAGTACTCCCGTTGCGCTTCCGTCATGACGATCACGTCCTCGCCCTGGATATCCGATGCCATAGTCGAGAACGGGTCTCCCGGCATCATGCGGGGGAGGAGAAAATTAATCGCTACGATCACCAGGAGGGTTACCACAAACCTGAAAATGATCGTCTGCCTGTCTCTCTCGTTCATCTGCCGCCAACCATCCAGACCATCGCACCACTAAATGTCTCAAACTCATATTGATACGTCCCATCCGGTGCAGCAGCGTTCCGGTAATACTCGCGGATCCTCTCCTTTGCTTCGCCAGAAACCTCCGGGGCGCCCCCCGGGAAGTCCATCGCTCTCTCTGCTGCCACGGTCCAATCCTGCTTGCGGCTCCCCGACTGGCGACTGAACCTCACGATGGGCCGGCAGCCGGACGTATAGAGATACATGAAGGGGTAGAGCATGCCCAGTCCGTGGGTATTGCGGCGAGGTTCTTTTCCCAGAATATTTCGGCAGATCTCACGGCGTGCATCTTCATCTGCCTTTCCGATGAAGTGACTGCTGTAGTAGCAGTAGCCTTTCGAGCAGGCCACCATCCGGTCGAAGGTCTCTACGTCCCTGATACTCGGGGTCATGGCTGCAACCACAAGATCGAACGCGTTCCGAAACCCGAGTGCATCGATATCAGCCGTCCACCACGAAGACTCGACCGGAGTGATCTTCAGTCCTTCTTCCCGTGCGAACCTGGTAAGCCGGCCGAGCATCTCCTTAGATACATCAAGAGACGTGACATCCGCCCCGGCGCGGGCAAGCGGGAGGGAGAGGGTTCCCGGCCCGCAACCGATGTCAAGAACCCTCGCGCCCTGAGGCGAAAAACCGGCCTCATCAAGTATTGCAAACATCTCGTCAGCCCGTTTCTGCCGCCTTTCATCGTCCATGTCCCGTGCAAAACGGTCTGACCGCCGGTTCCAGACTGCCGCGATAGAGTCGTCGGTGGCCGTGCCCATCTCCCGTGCCGCTGCGTTCCAGTAATCGGCCCAGTACCGGACGTTATCGCTTTGCCGCAATTCCGGTCCTCTCCAGATAGGTTAGCTTGCTGTGAGTCCTTGCGTGATGGTCAAACATGTTCATCCACCCATCGTAACGTGAGATATACCACACATCGGGGCGGGTTGTGTAGAACAGCGGGATGGTCGGCACATCCTCTGAGAGAATCGTTTGCATGTCGTACACGATTCTCTTCCGCTTTTCGTCATCCAGTTCCGTCATTTCAGCAGCGGCAAGCGCATTGAGCCGGTCGTTTCGGTAGCCCCTAATGGATGCCTGTGGGATAAGGCTGCTGACAGATGCGGATGTGACGTCAGTATATCTCGTGCGCAGGAAATCGGCATCCCCACCCCATCCTCCGTAACCTGCAATGATCAGCTCAAAGTCGCCGTTCTTCAGGTTGGCGTCGCGGGATTTGCTCTCGAGCGCCCTGACCTGAATAGCTATACCAACGTTTCCGAGACGATCTTTGAGGATCTCGCCGATCCTGACTTCATCGCTTCCCACGCTGAGGGTGAACGAGAGTTTCTTTCCATCCCTCTCACGGATACCATCCCCGTCGGTGTCCTTCCACCCGGCGCTCTCAAGCAGTGTCCTTGCTCTCTCTGCGTCGAACGCATATTCGGGTTGATCAGGGTTGTACCAGATATGCTCCTCGGGGAGAATGCCCATGTTTCCCGGTTTCCCGGCACCGCGCTGGATCTTCTCGACGAGTTCGTTCCGGTCGATGGCATACGCGAACGCCTGGCGCACCTTCGGGTCGTTCAGTTCAGGGCGCCTGTTCATGTTGAAGTAGAACTCGTATGCCCAAACCCCGGGCTGTGACGAAACCCTTATGTCGGGATTGTCTGCAAATCTGCCCATCACATCGGGGCTGATTTCGCTGCTGAAATCGATCTGGCCCTGCTCAAAGGCGATCAGTTCATCGCTGACCGGGATGAACTCGACCGCTTTGATTGCGGGCTTCGGACCCCAGAACTCATCGTTCGCCACGAAACGGTAGGAACCGTGTTCCCTGTTGTACCCGTCAAGCCGGTAAGGGCCAGTGCCAGTAACGGCGTCAGGGGCAAGGAATGTCGCCGGATCAGAGACAGTACTGTAGATATGCTCAGGAATGATCATTAACGAACTGAGTTTGTAAAGGAACGTGGACGCCGGTTCGATGAGCACAAACTTCACCGTATGGTCATCAACGACCTCGACGCGATCGACGATCCCGTCCTCGATCCCCCCTGCTATGGGGAGATGTTCTTTTTCGTAGTCGAACGTGAACTTCACGTCACTGGCGGTGAAAGCGACGCCGTCCTGCCACCTGACGTTCTCGCGGAGGATGAACGTGTATTCCCTGCCATCCGGGCTGACGGTCCAGTTTTCAGCAAGCCACGGTATGAGCCCTATCTCGTCTTTTTCAAGCAAACAGTCGAAGATCATGTTCACCTTGTATCTCGCCGGTCCCCGGGGAAAGGCCGAGAACGGCTGGGGGTAACCGTAGTCCCCGCCGGTCAGGCGAATGACGTCCGCCTCCAGTGCGCCGTTCGTCGCCGTACCTGTGCTGCTGCCGGTGTCCTGTGATGTGCATCCTGCTGTTATCAGCGCAAACGCCACAATGACGAGCGTAAATCCAGACAATATACTCTTCTTCATACAATTCACATTCCTTTGATGAGTTCAGGTGTTTCATTCCCTTCCTGCAGCTCACCGGCCGCGGGTATGCTCATCGAGGCACGGGATGCAGACAAAGCCCCCATCCAGCACTCTTGCATGTGATTCGACAACCATCTCTCCGCATTTCAGGCATCTCACGGAACCGCTGCGAAGAGCCTTTCCAGGAATTTCCGCCGTCATGCGGCGTATCTCAAAATGTGCTTCCGGGGGTTCAGCCAGGATCGCATCGACCTGTTTTTTCATCCGGTTCTGCAGTTCCTGCATATCCTCCGGGGATGCAGTCCCCTCCATGGATCTGACGATGAGGGATTTAAGGGCCGGGTCCTCATCCGCTTCCCGGTTCTTGACCGAGAGTCGTACGGCATCGTTCGTCGATTTATCGATGAACGTGTAGACGTTCTTGCCGTGATTCCGGATGATCAGGTTATCCTTACCCAGTGTGCAGCCGGCAACCACCTGGATTGCGTCAAGGCCGCAACCAGTGT
>JAAYND010000126.1 GCA_012521035.1 Methanomicrobiales archaeon | reverse complement strand
CCGGCCGTACCATCGATGCATGTACGAGTATGCTCCCGGCATCACCGGCGAGGTCAGGCTCTCCCGCCAGGACGGCGGTTACTACGTGGTGCTCTTCGATCAGGATAAGACAGAGATCTGCAGAACAGGGCTCTGGAGAACCGAGGCGAAGGCGCGCGAGGCAGCCCGGAAGCTCGCTGAAAATTTGAGCGAGAAGTAAGCCGCCTACGCTCCCCCGGGGTGCGCCTCGATATAGCGGACGAGCCCGGCGATGCAGTGGTTCTGCGGCGTCGGGATGCCGTGGCGTTCCCCGAGGCGTGCCACGTAGCCGTTGAGGAGGTCGATCTCGGTCCGGCGACCCTGCATGACATCGTAGTACATGGAGGGGTAGACCGCGGCAAAACCCGGTATAAGCACCGAGAAGAGGTGGGCGAGGTAGTCGTCGGCGCTCGCCCAGGGAAGCCGGATACCCTCTGCACCGGCGACCACAAAGGCCTCACGCACGAGGGCGGCGACGATCCCGCGTATATCCTCATCGCCGGCCGCCCCGACCGGCGCCCTGAGTATGGCGCAGATCGGGTTTACCGCTATGTTGAGGAGTGCCTTCGCCCACTTCCCGGACCGGATATCGGGGCTCTTCTCAACCGGGATTCTGGCGGCTCGAAAGATCGATAAGAGTCCATCGAGCGCATCATCGGCGTCCCCTGACCAGACACCCAGACAGGCGGGCGCGCTCTCGCTCAGGACCCGGACATGCCCCGGGTCCACCACCGAGAAGTTCGTCGTCACGGTCCCGCCGATGACCCTGTCGGTGTAGCGAGCGATGATATCCTCGTTTCCGATGCCGTTCTGGAGGCTTGCTGTCGGCCGATCCCGGAGCACCCCGGCATACTCCCGGGCGATCGCAAGGGTATCGGTCCCCTTTGCGGTTATGATGATAAGATCGACCTCATCCGGGACCTCCTCCGGCCCCGTGATGGGGGTGACCCCGTCGATGGTGCCGGTCCCCCAGACCCCTTCCATAACGAGACCGCGTTCCCGTATGGCACCGGCATGCACCGGGCGGCACGCCGCATAGATCCGCGCCACCCCGGCGAGCCTGCCGGCCAGTGACAGGCCGACCGCTCCTGCGCCGAGGATGAGGATGGCCGGCCGCTTTCGTGCATCCATTCTCTCATAACGCTGTTCGGCCCGCGAGAAGATTAAGGGTGTGCCCCCGGTCGCGCGGGATCGGGAACGATCGCTATTCATACCATCCTCACCGATACCCTACTCAATGAAGTACGTCACGAAGGCCGACGGCAGCCTGCAACCCTTCGAACGCGGGCGGGTCTGGCGGACGCTCCGGAACATGGGTGTCGGCGAGGAGGATGCTGATATGATCGCCGCGGAGATCGAGGATGCGGTCTCGGACGGGGTGAAGACCTCGACGGTCCTCCGGATGATCCGCACCCGGGCGAGCGTCGTCCGCCCCGCCGTCGCGCACCGCCTCGACCTCAGGAAAGCCCTCTCTCTCATCCGCCCGAAACCAGACTTCGAGGAGTACATACGCATCCTCCTCCGGGAGCACGGCTATG
>JAAYND010000125.1 GCA_012521035.1 Methanomicrobiales archaeon | reverse complement strand
TCCATCGTGCAGCCTCAAAACTTTAATAATAAAATGGGGTCGCTGAGATTTGAACTCAGGTTACAGCGTCCCGAACGCCATAGGATGTCCAGGCTACCCTACGACCCCTCACTGATACGGATTCAGATCCTCCACTACTTCCTTATGCGTTAGCAGCATCCGCCTGCAACAATAACGTTCCAGGCCGAGATCGTCGAGGATCCGGTGTGGATCCTCGCCTGCATCCCGTCGCTCGCGAAATTCCTTCCAGGCTGGAGAGATGACCTTACCGCATGTAAAACATCGTACGGGTATCATAATAATGTACCTGCTTCCCTTATATCCCTTTTCTCCTCACCGGTAGGATTTCTGGTATCTTGCCCGTGCACCCGGACCATGTGGCTTCTTGCTCTCTTTCTGCCGTGAGTCATTCACGAGCAGAGTGCGGTCGTATGCCAGGAAGACGTCCTTAATCTGCGGATCGTTGTGCCACTCCACAATGCCGCGCGCCAGTGCCGTCCGGACCGCCTCGGCCTGACCGACCACACCGCCGCCGGAGACATCGATTGCTGCATCGATACCATCGAGTGCGTCCGGGATCAGCAGGAGGGGTTCAGCGATCTTCATGCGCATCAGTTCCGTCCCGTAGACCTCCAGGGGCACGGAGTTGATGCGGACCCGGCCGTTGCCAGGTTTCAGGGTCGCCCGCGCAACTGCTGTCTTCCTCTTACCGCTTGTATTGATGATCTTTGCCATGTTATCACCTCATTTCAGTACTTTGCTCCGAGGTTGGTGCTGATCGCTCCGATCGTCACGTACCTTGGCCTGCTCAGCCGGTCGATATGGGCTGCTTCGAGAGACTCTCTCTCCAGCGCAGAGAATTCCGCCGGAATACCTACGTAGACCCTGATCCGCTTGAGTGCAGCGTCGCCCCGTTCACGCCTGTATGGGAGCATACCACGGATGGTGCGCTTGATGATATGGTCAGGCCGGCGTGGGTAGAACGGACCGCCTTCACGGGATCCCCGGTTGCGTTTCTTGTAGTAGGCCTCAAGCACGTATGCCCGGTCTCCGGAGACGATCGCCTTCTCTGCGTTCACGATGGCGATCTCCTCACCGGCGAGCGCGCGCCCTGCGACAACGCTGGCCATTCTTCCGAGCAGTAATCCGTCTGCGTCGATAACTGTAACCATTCGTCTCACCTGAGGATCCGTACCCTGCTCCCCGTCGGGTTATCCCGGACGAGGTCCTCGATGGTCATGCACGTCCCGTTGGCACCGGTGATCTTGCTCACCGCAGTCTCAGAAAAATCGAGTGCGGCGACCTTCACCGGCAGGTTGAGCGCTCCACTGCCGAGCACCTTGCCTGGCACCAGGATCGTCTCTCCTTCGTTTGCGTACCGGTCGATCTTGCTGAGGTTCACCTCGGCGTAGTTCTTCCGGGGCGCATCCAGCCTCTTTGCGATCTCACGCCAGATCTTCGCCTCATGCACGCGCGACGCATCCTTTAGCGTCGCGATGAGGGCAGCCAGCCGGGGGTTTGTCTTTGTCTCGGTTCTCTTCTTCATTCTGTCCCCTCTCCCGTAATCTCGTTCATCACGTCTACCAGGTCATCTGATCTTTTCTGGATATACTGTAGCGCTCTCTCGATGATCTCCCGGACGGGCATCGATCCGTCGCTCTCCACCACAAAGATAAATCGGTTCTCGTCAGCATCGATATGGATAGCCGGCTCGGTGCCGATACCGCCGGCAAGGCATGCCCGTTCGCAGAGCCTGCAGAGAGAACAGAACTCCTGCCTCGCCCTGTTCACCCGGACTTTTCCCTGCCCCGCCTCAAGCACGTCACGAGGGCACTCGTCGATGCACATGCCACACCCGTCGCACTTCTCGTCGACGGTGATTATCGGATAATTCTTGTAGCCGCAGGCGGTCACCGCCTGCCATTTGGCATGCTCTTTTCCGGTACCGACGACGGCGTGCGCCTCAAGCACAATCTTCTGGTCAGTATCAAGCTCGATGATCGGGATCTCCGCTTCCGCCGGTGCGGCTTCGGGATCCTGGGGTATCAGGTCGCTTGAGTAGACCGTTGCCGGACCTTCGACGGAGAGCGTATATATGGCAGTACAGGCCGGGCAGCCCTCACCCTCACAGGTGCACTCTGAGCGTGGCCTGTATTGATCCAGGTTGGTCCGCAGGGGTATGAGCCCCAGTCGGTGCGCCAGCATCTCATCAAAGAGGACGCTGGTGTTATCGTAGATCCTGACATCCTCGATAGCGAGCGTCGGCACCTCACTGACCATCGCCCGCCGGAGCATATTGGCAAACGATGTGGAGACGCCGCTTATGGTGAACCTTGCGACTCTCTCATCCAGTCGAGAAAACGCAATCTCCATTACACTCTCCTTCCTCTCCGGCCACCCTTGCCACGGATGCTGTCGTGAGGCACCGGGGTGACATCCTCTATACGGCCGATCCTCATCCCCGCACGGGCGAGGGCGCGGATCGCTGCCTGTGCTCCGGGACCGGGGCTCCGCTGTTTCCCCCGACCGGGTGCGCGAACCCTCACGTGGACGCCGGTGATCCCCTTGTCCCGTGCGTTCTGGGCGACCTGGATCGCCATCTGCATGGCCGCGTAGGGCGAGCTCTCGTTTCGGTCCTGTTTCACAACCATGCCGCCGCTGCTCTTCGTCACCGTCTCGGCTCCCGAGAGGTCGGTGATGGTGATGATGGTGTTGTTAAAGGAGGCATAGATGTGTGCGATGCCCCATTTCTCTTCTGCCATGGTATTACCTCACTCCTGCACGGGAGATCCTGGATCTCTCGGGATGCACGTCGTTCGTGAACGGAGAGGGACCGTAGTAGGTGATCGCGGGTTCTTCGATCCTCTCGACCCGGTAACCCGGCACAGTCACCCGGCGACCAGATATCGCGATGTGCCCGTGGGTGATGAACTGGCGGGCCTGTTTCGGGGAACGCGCAAGACCCTTCCGGTAGACCAGCGTCTGGAGGCGGCGATCGAGCTGCTGTTCGACCTTCAGGGCGAGGATGTCGCCTAGGTCGGCGTCCTCACCGATGAGGCCGTAACGGTGAAGGTGGTTGATGAGCTGATCCCTCTTCTTCTGGTACTCTTCGGGGTTGACTCCCGCCGATCGCAGTGCCACCAGTTCCCGGGCAGCTGTCCGGTACTTCCGGAGCACGCTCTGGGCCTTCCAGACCTCACGCTTGTTCCGGAGGCCGTAATCGATGATGAGCCTCTTTTCGTCTTCGAGTCGGGTCTTTTCGAATCGCCGTTTCGGCGTTGCATACAGTTTGTGGTTCTTTCCGGGGTATCCCATTCAATCACCGTCTATCCTTTCTTCCGGCTGACGCCGACAGTCGTGCCCGTCCTTCCGGAAGACTTGGTGCGCTGACCACGAACCTTCTGCCCGGTCTCATGCCGGATACCACGGTAACTGCGCATCTTGCGCATACGGTTGACGTCATCGTCGTTGGCCATGGTGAGGTCAGTCCCGAGGAGGTGACGGGCCTCTCCGGTGTAGATGTCCTTTGGACGGTTTACCATCCAGACGGGCACCTGTTCGATATAGGTCTCGACGGCGTCTGCGATACGTTCGACCGATCCGTCGTCCAGCTTACCGAGCACGGCGCGAGGGTCAACACCGGCAAGGGCGGTGATGGTGCGTGACGTGTGCGGACCAATGCCCTTGATGCCGGTCAGTGCGATATGCACAGACTTCGTGCCGTCGAGATCAGTGTTCCTGATCCGAACAAAGTACTTTATCTCTTCTTCATCCATGTGATCGCCTCATCATCGACGTTGTCGGTGAAAGCGCTGAGGGAGGGATTTGAACCCTCGAGTCCCGAAGGACACAGGTTTAGCAAACCTGCGCCATACCAGGCTTGGCTACCTCAACATAGAATTTCGCATCTTTCGATACTCGCAACACCACGGGGTGCTGCTCCAGACACAGTATTCTATGACTTGTGCTTACTAATTTTTGTGAGATACACTAATAAGGGTTGTGGTGTCGGGCGGTGCGCCCCGGGTTCGTCCCTGCCTGCGGATCACGCACTCCGACGGGGTCGTGGCGCCCGCACCGGTTCACTCGCCTCGCCTGACACCGCTCCCGATGAGCGCCGACGTGACGATCGGGAGCGCTATCGTGGCATCGCAGAAGCACTGGACACGCGGAGACTCCGGCGCCTCCTTGCCCCAGCTGATCGCCTCCTCAAACGTGCATCCCGAGAGTCCGCCCCAGTGTGGGGCGTCGGTGGTGTACTGGATGGCGTAAGCATGCCCGCCGAGGTGCTGCTCGTGGATCGAGGCGATGACCTGGGTCTGCTGGATGAAGTTCTTCGGCACACCCCCGCCGACGTAGATGACGCCGGTCTTCTGTGACTCCTCGACCATGCGCGTGATCTCATCGGTATCGGCGAGCTGGTCGATATCGACATCGATCCCGCGCCGGCGTGCCATGACGAGGCCTATGCCGATGGAGGAGTCACCGAGAGCGGGGATGAAGACCGGGACGTTGTACTCGGCGCATGTGGCGGTGAGCGAGCGTCCTTCCGGCTTCTCTTCGCGGAGCCAGTCTCCGAGGCGCCGGACGAACTCCCGGGAAGAGCCACGGAACGGCGCGATCTCATCAGCGAATCGGGCGATCTCGGCATCAACACTCCGGAACTCCTCCTCATACGCAAAGACGTCATATATACGGTCGATCCCCTCCTCAAAGAGCGCTTCATCGTCGGCGTGGTGGTGGCCGATGTAGTGCCGCACGCCGAGGTGCTCGCAGGTGTCGTGGAAGATGTTTGCACCTGTTGATACGAGGACGTCGATGTAGCGATGCCTGACGAGTTCGATGAGCACGTTCTGCATACCCGCCGGGACCATCGCACCCGACAGACCCATGAATATCGTGCAGTCCGGATCCCGGATCATCCTGGTCCAGACGCCGAGCGACTCCCCGAGTTTTCTCCCCTGAAAGCCTGTCCTGCTCATGGACTCAAGGAGTGCCGTTACATCCCTGTTCGGTTTCACTGGCTGCGTTGGTTTCATGGAAATATCCCGGTATCCGTTTCTTGCTCTGGAGCCATAATGATTGGTGCCGGGGCGGCCTGCCGCCTCACTTCGCGCCCTCTTCGGGTCTATCCGGGATGCCGGCGAGTCTCCGCGCGTACCTCTCTGCCGCAGGATAGACCGGCGCGAGGATCGTAGAGAGACTCTCCCCCCGGACCTGGAACGGTGCATCGCCGAGCATCCTGAGTGCCTCTCCCTTTCCTGAGGCGCTCCCCGTGATGCTGATGCCAAACCCGGCGAGGGTATCGTCCCCCTCCCAGAAGCGATCGGCGCAGGGGCTGACCTCTTCCTCTGGCGCTGCCGGTTCCACCGCCGCTGTCCTCCGTTCCCTGAGCGCCTCCATCACCTCTTCCTTCCCACGCCCCCGGAGGGCGAATATGAGGAAGGGGTCCTCATCGAACTGCTCCGCGAGGAGGTAGTAGACCGCCGCGATATGCTTGCAGGGGTTTCCCCAGTCGGGGCAGGTGCAGTCGGTCCTGATCTCTTTATCCGATACGGGAAAGAGGGAGACCCCCGCCTCTGTGAAGACTTCCTCGATCTCGTGCGGCACAACGCCCGAGAGGAGCTGCGCCGCAAATATCGCCTGCCCGGCCATCAGGTCAAAGATCTTCTCCCATGTGGCATCGTTGAAGGGCTTGAGGCGGATGGTGACATGGTAAGGTCTCGCGGCGGATCCCTGCACGTCCGCGTGCACCTCTCCTTCCCGGATCTCTATACCGATCACCTGTCCCTTCCTCGCATACCGCTTTCCACGCTGAAGTCGCGATGTGCTCCCTGATTCTTCGAGCACCTGGATGAACCGCTTTGACCACCATTGCTCGCCGATCGCTCCTCGTTTGCTCCGCGCCTTAACTCCATCCTTCACCGGCCTCGGGGTGGACGGGGGGAAGTAGTACCATGATCCCATACTTCAGCCCTCCACCGCGTCCCGGCGCAGGGTCAGGAGTTCGCGGAGCTGGTCGGTGGAGAGCGACCCTATCCAGTCCTCCCCTTTCCCGACGACCTGATCTGCAAGCGCCATCTTCTCCTCGATCAACGTATCTATCTGTTCTTCAAGCGTTCCGGATGAGATCATGAGGCGCACCTGGACGTCGCGCGTCTGCCCGATCCGGAAGGCCCGGTCAGTCGCCTGGTTCTCGACGGCCGGGTTCCACCACCGATCCAGGTGGAAGACGTGGTTTGCCGCCGTCAGGTTCAGTCCCGTGCCCCCGGCCTTCAGCGAGAGGATGAAGAGGGGCGGTCCTCCCGGTTGCTGGAACTGCTGCACCATGGCATCACGTTTTGCCCGGGGCGTCCTGCCGTGCAGGTAGAGGACAGCGGTGCCGAACCTCTCGCGGAGGTAATCCTCAAGGAGCCCTCCAAACTCCGCAAACTGCGTGAATATAAGCGCCCGCTCACCCGCATCCAGGATTACCTCAAGCATCTCATCAAGGCGTTCGATCTTCCCTGACCTCCCGTCGAAGGCCGCGCTGTCGTGCAGGAAGAGCGCCGGGTGGTCGCAGATCTGCTTCAAGCGGGTAAGCCCGCCGAGAACAATTCCCCGGCGCTGGATACCTTCTGCCTCCTCAGCGCGCTCAAGCATCTCCTGCACGACCGCCTCATAGAGTGTCGCCTGCTCGGTCGTGAGGTTGCAGTAGACCTTCATCTCCATCTTCTCCGGGAGGTCGCTTATGATCGAGCGGTCGGTCTTCATGCGGCGGAGAACGAACGGCCTGATCATCTCCCTGAGGTTATCGGTCGCTCTCGGGTCGCGGTATCGCTCGATCGGGATGGCAAACCCGGACTGGAACGATTCAAACGATCCGAGGTAACCGGGGTTGAGGAACTCCATGATCGACCAGAGCTCGGTCAGTCGGTTCTCCACCGGCGTCCCGGTCAGGGCGATCCGGCGCGGTGCCCGTAGCGCCCGGACCGCCTGCGCCTGTTTTGTCGAGGGGTTCTTGATGTTCTGGGCCTCGTCAAGTATGATTGAGTTCCAGTCGATGGATTCCAGGAGGTCTCTATCGCGGACCGCCACCTGGTAGGTGGTTATGATGACGTCGGATCTGCCGACCTGTGCGGCGAATGCGTCGTCTGTGGCCCGGTTGCTACCGTGGTGGACGGTGACGGCAAGGTTCGGCGAGAACCTCTCGAACTCACGCCGCCAGTTCCCGACGATCGATGTGGGGCAGACGAGGAGTGCCGGCGCCGCCGTGCACCCTCGCTCCTCCTCAGCAAGGAGGTAGGCGATCACCTGGATCGTCTTTCCAAGCCCCATGTCGTCCGCGAGGCAGGCGCCGCATCCGTTACGCGCAAGGAACGAGAGCCACGAGAGGCCGCGCTGCTGGTAGGGTCTGAGGGTGCCGACGAACGCCTCCGGCTGCGGCACGGGCTCGATCGTCCCTCCCTCCGCCAGCCGGTCGAGGAACTCCCCGATCCACCCGTCCGCCGTGATACCGCTCACGACCGGGCTATCGGGGTCCGCCCCCGCGATGACCCTGAGGAGTTCGCCGGTCGTTATGGTGTCTTTCGCATACTTCTTCCTGAATGCGCTCAGTGCCTTCTCGATCTCGCCTCTATCGATCGCCTGCCATTGTCCGTGCATCCGCACCAGGGGAACCTTCAGGCTCGAGAGTTCCTCAAACTCCTCGGGCGAGAGCATCCGGTCTCCAAGGGCAACCTTCCAGTCGTACGATATGAGGGTTTCCAGACCGAGTCCTCCCCCCTCCCCGACGGGCTTCACGCTGAGGTGGAGAGCGGGCCGGGAAGCGGAGGCCTTCCACCATGCTGGGAGGATGACGCCAAATCCCATGTCGATGAGGCGCGAAGCCCATTCGTTGAGAAATTCGTAGGCCTGTGTTGTATTGAGGCCTACCGCCGCCGGACGCCGGGACTTGAGGCCTGGCTGGAGCGCGGGGTAGATGCGGGAGGCGCGCTCCAGATCGATGAGGAGCCGGTCCTGGGGATCTTCGAACCGCTCTCTGAGACTCGTGCGGGCTTCTCCGCGCCGGTCCCAGACATCGGCGGCCGGTATGACGATCCCCGGGTCGTCGGTGGCCTGAAGGTGGAACGAGAGGCGCCACTCATCACTCTCCTCCTCTTCCGGTTCTTCGAGGCGGAAGCAGGCGCGGAGAGGACCGAGATCGATCTTCGGTGAGAGCCAGTCGTCGAGTTCGGCGGAGAACCGGGCGATCTCAGGCGCGTCGCCGGTGAACTCGTCCCGGCGGCCCGAGAGGATCTCCACCCACTGTTCGCCGGGCGGGATCTTCTTCCTCGGCCGGCCCCGTGGTTTTGGCAGGAGCGGTTGATCCTCAAGGGCGCCGGTGACGATCTCGTGGACTGTATGGTTGATAAACGAGGTTACAAGCGCCTCCGGATCTGGCAGTCTCCCTCCTCCACCGGCAGCCCAGAAGCGGCAGGCCGGCGGGAGCGCTCCGATGAGCTGGATCAGGCGATCACGGTCCTCCCCGCGTATCAGGGCCTCCCAGCCGCGTGGACCCGGCACAAACGACTGCCGCACCACAAGCCCCAGGGCAAACCGTGCCACCTGCGCCCAGAACCGGTGTGTGTTGCCGTACCGGGTTCCCGCCGGAAGGTCTGCGAGATGGGCGATCGGTATGGAGATGCTGATCGTGGGGACGAGGTAAGAAGAACAGTCCGCCGGGTCAGGGATGGCAGATCCCGGGTCGCACTCCGGGGAAGGGAGTGGGTCTGAACCGGCCGTCGGGAGCAGGATGGCGGCTGCTCCGGGCTCACCATCCGACTCCCCGAGCGCTGCGGTGAGCGCGGCATGGTCTGCTGCAAACGGATGAGGGAGTGTCGGCGGCCTCTTCGGCTTCCTGCCCCGCCGCGCCGGTGCCTTCCGGGGCAGGGTAGCGTCCTCTCCCCAGACGTGAAACGCTCCCATCTCCCCATCTGTCCAGAAACTGTGGAGTATGATCATGCGGTCTATGATCAGTACTTACCCCGGGAACCTCATAATTCTTGCACCGCACTGCTGATGATAGCAGCGTTCCAGCGTGGCCGGAAATCGAAAAAAAGGTGGTCTTCGGCCCCTTCAGAGGGCCTGGATGAGTGAGTTTCTGGTAACGATCCCTGTGATCCTGCCGTTCTTTGCGACCGGGACAGAGCTTATGTTCTTCTTGAGCATAAGGTCGATAACATCCGAGACGTCTGTATCCGCGTCCACACTGATCAGGGGCGTGCTCATGATGTCACGCACGAGGAGGTTTCTGATCCGGAACTCCTGGCGGGTTCCCTCCACGATATCCTTGAACGCATACAACGCCTTTGCGACATCGGTCTCCGTGACGATGCCGAGGACGGTGTCGCCCTCTTCGACGATGAACCGGTTGATATCGCCATCGAGCATCCTCCGCCGGAGGTGGACGGCCCGCTCCTCGACCTGGATGGTGTGCGCCTGCTCCATGACATCCAGGAGGGTCCCTGGAGGCCGGAGCACACGCAGGAGCTCGCCGGCCGTCACCTGCCCGATGAGGCGGTGATCGGGGTCAAAGACCACGATCAACTTGTAGCGCTGGAGCAGCGGCACCAGAATATCGATGTTCTGGTCCGGGTATGCGGATGTAAAATTCTCCTCGACCGTGTTTGCAACATGGATGGATGTGGCCTTCATAGCCTGGGTTTTTCGGCTCCCGAGCGTCTCGGCGATAGCCGCACGGGATGTCGTGCCGATTACCGTGCCGTTGTTGGTCACGATAAGCGGGTCGACACCCTCATCGAGCATTTTATCGAGAGCTTCGCTGACAAAAGCAGACTTTGCGATGGTGATGGGCTTTGCCATCACGTCCCTGACCCGTAACTGAAACTTGTCGCTCATCTTGCCACTACCTTTATGATATCATCTCTCTTGAGCAGACCACGGATATCTCCGTCTTCCACAACCACGAGGCTGTTGATCTGATGCTTGAGCATCAGTCCGACCGCATCCTGCAGGGATGCATCGGGGGGGACGGTGATGACCGGGCGACTCATGATATCCTCTGCAACTGCCGATACCTCGACGACGTACCTGAAGCGTTTCTGCCCTGCCGGCTCCTCTTTCCTGAGGTGAGTAACGTCTTTTCTGGGCAGGTTCTTCCGCTCATCCAGGTACTCGTAAAACGCGAGGTTACTCTCTGTAATTATGCCGGCAAGGCTACCATTGTCGTTAACGACGATAAGTTTATCGCTCTTTCCTCGTATTGTGTTGATAACGTAGTCCAGCGAGTGATAGCGGCTGATCGTGACTGCCTCCTCCATGATCTCATCGACCCGGGCGGAGAGGCCGCGGACATGGGCTGAGCGCATGATATCGAGTTTGGTAACGATGCCGGCCACCGTGCCGTTCTCG
The DNA here is from genome assembly GCA_012521035.1 of Methanomicrobiales archaeon. Lineage (GTDB taxonomy): Archaea > Halobacteriota > Methanomicrobia > Methanomicrobiales > Methanoculleaceae > Methanoculleus. Next base: position 17,022 of record JAAYND010000125.1, on the reverse strand, counting down.
ACCACGGGCAGTCCCGATATGTCACGGTCAAGCATTATGGCCGCGATATCGTGGACGCTGGCCTCCGGTGCCACGGTGATAAGATCTTCTGTCATAAGGATGCTTACGGGGATCCGGTCGATGGGGCGCCGCCGCCACATTGGTTCCGATTGCCTGAGCCGGTAAGCGATATCCTTCTTGGTCAGGATCCCCTGGAGCTCACTTCCCTCCATGACGAGGAGCCTTGAGACGCGGTGCCTGAGCATCAGGTTCCGCGCATAAGCGACATTATCGGTCGGTGCAATAACATACACCGGGGAAGACATCACATCAACAGCACGCATGTGGTTTCTTCACTCCTCTGCAAATGCCTTCACAAGATCAAATTCAGTAACAAGTCCGACAAGGTGCGAGTCCTCGATGACGGGGAACGCCCCTACACCCTTCTGGACCATCGCGACGGCGATATCGTGGATGTTCCGGTCCGGTGTGGTTGTATGGAGCTCTCCAGAGAGGAGCGAGCGCACCGGCGCTCCCATCACTTCGGCCGAGTCTCCGGTTGTCAACTGCTCAAATACCTTGCCCTTGCCGAGATAATTCATGATATCCGTCGCGGTAACGATGCCGCAGAGGACATCGTCCACGACGACAGGGAGACGCCTGAACCTGCACTTCACCATCTCTTCGCAGACCTTGCCGATCGGGGTGTCGGGGCTTGTGACACGCACCGACGTCTTCATAACATCCTCCACCCGGCGCCTCGAGTTCTCGGTGGTGAGCACCTTCATCACGTCGCGCTCGGTCACGATACCTCTCAGGTTTGCTTCGGCATCGACGATCGGTATCCCGCCGATGCGCCGGGTGATGATGATACTGACCGCGTCATCGATGCTCCCGGTGACGGGCATGGTCGCCGGTTGCGGCGTCATGATCTCGCGCAACCCCTCGTTGATGGCGGCGAGGAAGTTACCGTTATGCTTCACCTGCACGAGATTGAACTTCTCGCCGCCGCCCATGAAGTTGATGATATCGCTTGCGGTCACGATCCCCCGGAGGCGGTGGGTTCCGGCATCGACGATAGGCAACCGGCGAAACCCCTCCCGGGTCATGATCCCGACCGCCTGGATGATCGTGGTTGTCTGCTGTGCCGTGATGACGTCTCTTGTGGCGATCGCCATTATCTCGCCTTCGTGATCGGCGATCCGTGTCTTAAAGTCGACCGGTCCTCGGTTGAGTTTGCCTGGCATCTTCAGGAGTCTATCCGCTGGTTTCTTCTCAGAATTATTTGGTTGCATGGTATCCCTCCTCTGGTACTGGTCTTCTCACGGGGCCAGGCAGCTTGAGACGTCATGACGGTCGATGACACCGACGATCCGTTTGTTCTCATCGATAACGGGGAGTATGCTAATGTCGTGGTCGACCATCAACCTTGCCGCCGTGGCTATCTGGTCGCCGGGCGCAACACTGATGACAGGTGTCGTCATCACCCGGTCTACGGTGGTATCCGCCTGGTTCTTCACCGATGTGCGGACGCTGCCGGCACGCAGGAGGTCACGGCGGGATATGATGCCGATGACCACCTCATCTTTCTGCACCACCGGAAACGCGATAAAGCCGCTTGCGATGATCAGGCTATAGATCTTGTGTATGGGATCCTCCGGCGCACAGGTGACGGGTTCGCGCGACATGACATCCTCAACCCTGCCGGAGATGGTGCGGCGCGATATCAGGATCGGGAAGAGTTCGGAGAAGAGCACCCCGCCCTGGAATACATTGTCTTCGTCGACGATTGCCGCGCTGTTGGTATAGGCGCCCATTATGGCGCGAGTGACCTCTGTGAGGGAAGTTCCGGGGGAAACCCGGGCTGCCTCCCTGACAAAACCCTTGATGGTGACGTTTGATTTGGTATCCATCACTCGTAGAACGTCTGAGATGTCGAGATAGCCCATAAGGCGGCTTTTCTCATCCACGACATAGAGCTCACGGAAGACGTCGTCACGAAGGACGCTACGTGCCTTTGTGATGTGGTCGTTGTAGCGCATGACGGGAATCTTCACCATCAGGTTTGAGGCCACTTTCATAACAACTGTTCCTCCTCCCGGCAGTCGGGGCAGAGCATAAGGTTGTCGACCCGCGCGAGGTTATCAGAGATGTTTCCGCACCGATCGCAGACGCCCATGGCGTACTCTTCCTCGCGGTTGATCTCGATGAGGTCGGCCAGCAGTTCGTTCATCTCGGCCGCGACGGTGAGGATATCCCTGACCGTCACGATACCGATGACCAGCTGGTTATCGACAACAGGAAGCCTGCGGACGCGGTGCTTCACCATCATTGCCGATGCATCGCCGACCATCCTGTCGACCCCGATCGTGATCAGCGGGGTGCTCATGATCTCGCTGACACGAACACTGCTCGGTTTTAAGTCTTTTGCCACAACCTTGCAGTTGATGTCCTCCTCAGTGACGATCCCGAGGGGCAGGTTGTTCTGGAGCACAATACAGCTGCCGACCTCATCGCGGCACATCGTCTGCGCCGCACGAGCGACAGTCTCTCCCACATCGATAGTCGTTGGATGGCTCCGCATGACCTCCCTGACTGGAACGCGTGTCTCGAAGTGGATGCTATTGTTATTGTTCATCATGGGATTCTCCTGATCCGGTCGTTATAAGAGCCGTTCATCCTTGTCTAACTGTATCTAGGTTTTGACAGTATAAAAGAATTCTCACGCTTCGGATCGTTGTTTACCCCAAAAAGAGGGATAATCTGCCCGATGAAACATATAATTATATTTATTTAAGAGTTCTATACCATACCTGGGAATAGAAGAAAATAGTCTATCAGAGGGTGCCAGAGAGATGGAGTTCTTAGTTCGTACAAAACAGAAGATCTCGCAGTTCCTGAAGACGCTCTTTAAGAAGCGGACCTGCCGGATCGGGATTTATGGGCCGCCCAATGCGGGCAAGACGACGCTCGCAAACAGGATCGTGCGGGATTGGACCGGAGATGCGGTTGGCCCGGTCAGCGAGGTGCCACATGAGACGCGCCGTGTGCGGCGCAAGCAGGATGTCACCATCACCGGCCAGAATGGCAACACGTTAACGTTTGATATCGTCGATACGCCGGGTGTAACGACCAAGATCGACTATAACGAGTTCATCGAGTATGGGTTTGAGAAGGAGGAGGCGGTCCGGCGTGCGCGGGAGGCGACGGAAGGGGTGGCCGAGGCGATGCACTGGCTCCGTGAGGATATCGATGGGGTCATCTATATGCTCGATTCCACGCAGGATCCGTTCCAGCAGGTGAATATCATGATGGTGGGGATCATCGAGAGCCGGAAACTCCCGATCCTGATAGTCGGCAACAAGAACGATCTCCCCGACGCCTCTCCGTCGCGGATCAAGAGCGCGTTTCCCCAGCACCCTGTGATTGCCATATCGAGCCTGGAGGGAACCAACATGGATGAGCTGTATGAGAAAATGACGGCTTACTTCGGGTGATAGAGATGATACGGGGTGTACAGATAGACCTTATTTCGGCAGAGCGCCTTGACCGGCTCACGTCGATGGAGAAGATCCGGCTGATCCTCGATGATGTTATGGAGGGGAACATCGTTGTCCTTGAGAAGGGTCTTGCGCCTGACGAGCAGAGTAAGCTCATCGAGATCACGATGCGGGAGATCACGCCGGATGGGTTCTCGGGTATCGAGATGGAGACGTATCCTGTCAAGGATGTCCCGGATGGGTTTTTTTCGAGACTTTTTGGCGGGAAGCGCTCGGAGACACGGTTGACCGTGATCGGGCCGGCCAATCAGCTCAAGACGATCAAGAAAGAGAGGGATCTCATCAGCGCATGGGTCTCTTCCAGGTGAATGGAGTATCGGGTGATTATTGATGCCTCACAAATGTACGCAATGCGGCAGGGAGTTTGAAGATGGATCGACGGTGATACTGAAAGGATGCCCGAGCTGCGATGGGAAGAAGTTTCTCTACATTCGTGAGGCTGAGCGGCATGACGATGTGCTGAAAGAAAAGTCGATCGAGGAGATCGCCCGGGATACCGGGGAGGATGTGCTTGAGATCCGCGATGAGAGAGGGAAGAGGGAGATCGAGGTCTTTGAGCGTATCGAGAGCATCCGTATCCTCGCTCCCGGCTCGTATGAACTGAATATCGAGAAACTGGCTAAATCTGAAGAGGTCGTTGTCGGGCTGGAGAAGGAGGGGAGGTATATGGTGGATATCCTCTCCATGGCCCGGAAGAAGAAATAGATCTATGTACGTCGGTTCTTTCGACGGATAGAGAATTTCTTCGCTGTTTTGTATGGAAAGGTCATAAATTTTATATATCCTCAGGGCCTTTTTCTGATAGAGCGTAACCCGACACTCCAGGGTGCATGTCGGGCAACGGTTTCCTGTAGGAGAGCGTGGAGACTCTCATGTTCCCTCGCGTATAGCCTGGTCAACCTATCTTCGATTGATTGCTCTCATGCGGCCTGTTCCCGGCAGCTTCTTACTGTACCCCGTGTAGCAGAGAGTGTCTGTGGAGGAAATATCATGGTTCCGACATATATATCATCACTCGATAAAGTCGCCGGGATCAGCCCGGAGGAGCGTGCCCGTCTCGCGCAGGTAACGGATATCTTTGCGTTCCGGTCAAACGATTATTATCTCTCACTGATAGACTGGGACGACCCGAAAGACCCTATCCGGAGGCTGATTGTACCGACCCCTGAAGAACTTGAACCCTGGGGGCGGCTGGATCCCTCATCGGAGCACCTCTATACCCCGGCGCCGGGACTGCAACATAAGTACCGGGAGACGGCTCTGCTGCTGGTGAGCGATCAATGCGGTGGGTTCTGCCGGTACTGTTTCCGCAAGCGCCTCTTCATCGATGATGCCCGCGAGGTGAACAAGGATATATCGGGGGCGCTTGCCTACATCGGTGATCATCCGGAGATCACAAACGTCCTGCTCACCGGCGGCGATCCCCTGATCCTCGGTACTCCGCGCCTGCGGGAGATCCTCGCCCGACTCCGCGAGATCGAGCACGTCCGGATCATCCGGATAGGGACGAAGATGCCGGCGTATAACCCCTACCGGATCATCAACGATCCCGATCTGCTCGACGCGATCAGGGAGTACAGCCTCGGCGAGAAGAGTATCTATATCATGGCTCAGTTCAGCCATCCCCGGGAGCTGACCCGCGTTGCGTGCCAGGGGGTGGCGCTCCTGCAGGATGCGGGGGCGGTTATCATGAACCAGACGCCCCTGATCCGGGGGATCAACGATGACCCGGCGGTCCTATCGAGGCTTCTCGGGCGCCTCTCGTTCATCGGTATCAATCCCTACTACGTATTCCAGTGCCGGCCCACGACCGGGAACCGGCCGTTTGCTGTGCCGGTGGAGGAGTCATACCGGATATTTGAGCGGGCACGGGCAACCTGTTCGGGGCTCTCGAAGCAGGCGCGGTTCGTTATGTCGCATACCACCGGGAAGATCGAGGTGGTGGGGATGACGGGAGGTTTCACGTTCTTCAAGTACAACCAGGCGGCCGATCCGAACGATATCGGGCGGTTCATGGTCTACCGGAGTAACCCGGAGGCCTACTGGTTCGATGACTACACGGAACTGGTGGATGAGGGAGGGCTCTGGGGGAGCGATCTGCTCGCGGATGCCACCGCCGTCGATGAGAGCGCGGGTGTTTTGTAGGGGCCTTCCCCCGCAGAGGTAGTCTCCGGAGCAAAGGGTCGCGCCGACTCCGGTCCCCCTCACCTGCGGCAGGGGGGCTCGGGGTCACGATGCGGTCGCCGGGCTGAGACTCTTCTTCAGATATCTTTTATGATCCGCCGGTCCTCGACGCGGTCGAGCACCTCAAGGAATCGCCGCTTTCTTGCGTGCGTGTGCCGTAGTTCATCGCGATACTCTTCCCACTCCCGGGGCGGCATATGTGATTGGAGTTTTCTGAGGTAATATAGAGACGCTTCATACGACTGCGGGCGGACTTCATTGATGAGTCTCTCCGCTTTCTCCTTCCAGATGGCGAACGCCCGCGCCGGGTACGCGCCGGCGACTGCATCGGCGATCCGGTCATCCAGGTTATGTTTCAGGTAGCGGGTTACTCCGTCTTCTTCCCAATGATCGTACCAGAGGAGGACTTCATCAGGTCTCTCCTCCGCGATGGCGATCTCGATGAGGATCCCGGTGGCCGGGGCGGCGATCTCCCTGGGCCGTGATCGGACTTTTATACCTGTATCGGGGAGCACCCCGGGGATCACGCCCTCTCCTGCCGGCGGTCTCTTCCCGGTGATCAGGTAGTGCATCGCAACATCCCTGACCTCGTCCCGGACGCCGGCACGGCGTGACGCCTTTTCCAGGGCTATGAAAGTCTGGTACGTCGGATCACGGAAGAATGCATCGGCGCGGATGGCGGCCACGGTCGGCCAGTCCCCCTCCTTCTCCCGGATCTTGGTCAGGGTGTCCCGGAGTCTCCCGGCGATGCAGGGGTCGTTCACCTCTGTAGCCGCGATACCCTTCAGGATCCACCCTATCGCCTCATCTTGGCGCCCTTCGTTGAGCAGGCGGGTGACAACCTCCATGTAGCCCCCTGTCCTCACCGCCTCTTTTATCTGGAGATCCATCGCCTCATCGCGCCGGCCGGCCTTATCGAGCGCCATGACGGCCATATCCACGAGGCACCTCCGCTGATACTTTGAGGTGAATCCATCGGTCATGTCAACCAGTTGCCGCAGCAGCCGATCCGCGGCGATGCTCCACTCCTCCCGCGGGTGGTCTCCTGCGAGCACCATCCCCGCCCCCTCGCAGATGCCATACTCGTCATCGAGTTCGGCCTCGATCGCGTAGAGGATCTTCTCGTGGGCGGGTCGATTTGATGCAGCGAGGGCTGCAAAGACAATATCCATGCACGCTGTGATCTGGTCGATGGTCTCGCCCTCATCATCGACCATCTCTATCTGCTGTGTTCCCTTTCGCAGGAGGACTTCTCCGATCTCTGTGATCTCATCAAAGCACCCTTTCGATAGGAGAGCGTTCATCTTCAGTATGACGCGGGAGTAGTCGGGGATGCCGTGGCTCAGGTGCTCAAACCACGTCTCTTCACCGGTTATGGAGTCGATCTCGGCGAGCAGTTCCTCGACGAGGGGGGTTGTGTCTGCTGTCGCGAAGGAACGCTGGTCGTCGATCATTGATCGGGCGCGGGGGTCGAGCCGGGCCAGGGTCTCGATGAGGTCGATCAGTTCGTCTTTTGTCAATTCTTCGAGGTAGATGTGTAAGGAGGGGTCAGGGGATGAGACGATACTGAAATCCGAGTCGATCAACCGTAGTCTCGGGTCGCTCTCGGTCGCGGCCGGGATGGGGAGACTGTTCTTCACCGACTCGATGTACTCAAGCACGACGGCGACGGCGTGTTTGCATGATTCTCCCACGGGGCAGGTACACCAGGACTCGATGGACTCGCCGTCCGTGGTGACGGTGGTCGCGTACCTCTCGGTGCCGGCAACCCACGCGATCAGGTCTCCACCGGGGAGGCATGCGAGATCCCGCACCCGCCCCTCCTGCTGGTAGCGCCGGCCCCGGGAGAGCGTCTTTGCGCCCGCCCATTCTTCGAGGTCGCCCCAGGTGAGTCTCGTGAAGTTATCTGGCTCTTCTATCATCTTACCAGGGGGTGGGGATCTGGAACGTTATGAATGCTCCTGATCGGTCGGGCTTTGTTCTTCTGAGCCCGGGGGGTTTGTGGTTGATGCCGGGTACGGCTATCTCTTGCCGGCGAGGCAGCCAGTGGATGCCGGCATCTTTCTGCTGGCCCGGAGATATACTTACATCTCACATATATTTAAATATATTATTGATATACGTATATCTATGGGCACGATCACGCTGAGCATCGATGATCGGATTGAGCAGGAGTTCCGGAGGTTGGTCGAGGAGATTCTCGGGAAGCGGAAGGGAGCCCTCGGCGAGGCGGCAACCGAGGCGCTGGATCTCTGGATCCGGACAAAGACGCAGGAGGAGGTTGTGCGGGACGCTCTAGAGTTGATCGGGAAGGCGTACCACTTCGGGGCACGGAAGTATACGTCAAGGAGGGATCTCTATGACCGGCAACCCGCCGCTGATTGACACAAATGTCCTTGTGTATCTCTTTGATGCGGACGCACCCGAGAAGCGGCGCATCTCAATGGATCTTGTCAGCGCATGTTTGCGTTCGGAGAAGTGCTACTCGGTCTCGGTGCAGAACCTCGCGGAGTTTTCGGTGGTCGTGACTGAGAAAGTCGAAAACCCGATGCCGACAGAGGATGTAAAACGTTTCATCACGAGTATCCAGGAGTTTGACGGCTGGAACGTCGTCGGCTACGGTAGCAAAACCATCCTCTCGGCCCACGATATCCGGAACCGCCACCACATTCACTTCTGGGACGCCCTCCTCGTCGCAACGATGATCGAATACGGAATCGAGACGATCATCACGGAAGATGCACACCTCCGGCGCGTCCCCGGGATCACGGTCTCAAACCCCTACCGGTAGGCTGGCCAGGTGTTTCGGTCGCCCGGGGATTGGATGGATACGCGATGCGGTGGTGGGAGCGCCTCTTCCCATTCGACTGCCTCGCCCGCCGGCGCCTGCAAAAAGATTAACAACCCTGCGGTTCGAATTGAATCTAACTCTGGTTGCGGTAAAATCCGGCAATCCTGCATAACGAGGATCCAATGACGATCAAGAGATCTGAACTCTGGAGCGGTTGTGATTGAGCTCTGGGGTGATATGGATGCCTCGCAGTACAGGGGCCAGCCGGTCGTTGACTGCTACTTCGCCGCGGACCGGGTGGTGGTCGATGAACTCGTGGGGTCTGAGATGTATGGGGGTGAAGTGGTGATGAGAGATGGTTCGGACGATTTTTCCGGCCAGTTTGTCGCCGTGAAGGGGCGAGTGCAAACCCGCAGAAGTGCCGTGCCGGGAGGGGATAGGGGATGACTGAAGGGCAGGGCGTGGCGGAGGAAGTACCGCCGGGGTATAAGCGGACGGAGGTCGGGGTGGTGCCGGAGGAATGGGAGATCGAGATTCTCTCTAAAATTGCAGATGTTAAAACAGGCCCCTTCGGTTCTTCACTGCATCAACGCGATTATGTTGAAGATGGCACACCCATCATCACTGTAGAACACCTGAGCGAGCGTGGCGTTGTTCATGACAATTTACCTTTAGTTTCTGATTCTGACTGGTTACGTTTGAGAAGTTACACTTTACGGCAAGGTGATATAGTTTTTAGTCGTGTCGGATCCGTAGATCGAAATTCTCTTGTTAGCGAGGCCGAAGATGGGTGGTTATTCTCTGGGCGGCTCCTAAGAGTGAGGGTATCAGATCATACTACTCATCCTCCTTACCTCAGTTATCACTTCCACTCTGAACCTTTCAAACAGAGAATTCACAGCTTTGCTGTAGGTCAAACTATGGCCTCATTAAACACGCAGATTCTGAAGGAGATGCATACAGTTCTCCCACCCCTCTCCGAACAACGCGCCATTGCCACTGCCCTTTCCGATGCCGACGGGCTCATCGGGGCGCTGGATGCACTGATCGAGAAGAAGTGGGCCATCAAGCAGGCCGCCATGCAGCAGCTCCTCACAGGGAAGAAGAGGCTGTCGGGGTTTGAAGGAGAGTGGGGAGTAAAACAGTTCAGTGAGATAGCAGATATTGACCCTGAAAATCTTTCGAACAGCACAGACCCTGCTTATTCATTTAATTATGTATCACTTGAACAGGTTGATGCCGGCCGCTTGATTGGGTACTCTGAAGAGGTGTTTGGTACCGCTCCTTCGAGAGCGAGAAGGGTCTTAAGATATGGCGATGTGCTAATGTCAACAGTACGTCCGAATTTGATGGCACATTTGCATTATCGGGAGCAAATCAAGAATGCTATATGTTCAACTGGGTTTTCCGTCCTCCGGGTAAAACATGGTTTGGCTGATTCGGGCTTCCTATTCTCGCATCTTTTTGGCTCTCTTGTAAACAAACAGATTGAGAAGATGCTTTCAGGATCAAATTACCCGGCAATTAGCAGCCAAGATGTGAAACTAATCGAGATAACTTGCCCTCCTACCATTGATGAACAACGCGCCATCGCCGGCGTCCTCTCCGACATGGACGCCGAGATCACCGCCCTTGAGCGCCGCCGCGACAAAGCGAATCAGATCAAGCAGGCCATGATGCAGGAACTCCTCACCGGCCGCACCCGCCTCATCGATCCCCCGGAGGCGCCCCGGCATGATCCGACGCTATGCCGTCCCTGATCTTTGAGAGGTTTCGGCAGACTGCCCGATCTTTTACCGGGTCGTGATCTCCGGCGATCATGGCCGGCGGGGGGGCGCTCTGGCTCAGAACGGGTAGTTCTCGGGGTCGGTGATGTATTCTTCAATGTTTTTGAAGGTGACTGTTGATCCATAGCTGGTGACATGGAACCCGTCGCGAGCTATGACGACTCCTTCAAGGGAATCGCCGCTGAAGGTCACCTTCCCATTGGGGGCGAAGAAGACGCCGGTTACTTTGTTCCCCCATCCTGTGATCGATATGTCACCGTCGCTTGCTATAATGACGACATTGGTTGCAGAGCCAGATGAGGTATAGCTGTCAGCAAATATCTTCATGTTGCTTGTCAGGTTTCCACTTGAGACATAATCCCTCTCCATGTACCAGCTGTCGGGCTTTGTGAGGGGTATCTCCTGTTCTGGCATAGTGAATCCCTGAACGGTTTCCTGCTTGATGCATTTTTCAAGTGTGCTATCATTAACGTTGTTAAACGAGGTGAGCGCGCCTGTATAATAGATGCGTGCATAGTCCTCAAGACCGGTGTCTTCTCTCCTTAGTGTGAGATCTCCGTTGACGGACATATTTCCGTGTAGCCAGACCCCTTCTAGATCGCAGTTGCCGTTAACATATACCTCGCCGTAAATGCTTCTGTTGCCTGTACCTATCTTCAGGTTTCCGTTGATACATATGCGACCGGGATTAGTTGATGATCCAAGGCTGGCGCTCCCGCTATTGATGTTAACATCGCCGTCGATGTAGATGTACGAGACATTGATGGATGCCCCAAGGTTGGTATTTGCCGTGTTTAGATCTCCTGTTATGATGATCGTTGCCTCCGGACCGTCGACGTTATCCCCGCTGAGCGCGAGGGCGTTTCCATAGACGAAAACGTTCTCCTCAATGATGAAATCGATGAAGGCCTCCTCCGTAACCCGGATGAAATTTGTCTTAGTTTCAGTATTGCTCCCGCCGGTATTGGTTGCGGTAAGGCTGACGGTGTAGTTGCCGGGGCTCTCGTAGGTATGAATGGGGCTCTGGTCGTACGAATCATTCCCGTCACCGAAGTCCCAGTGCCACCCGTCCGGGTTGCTGGCGGAGAGGCCGGTGAACTGGACTGTCAGGGGAGCATTCCCTTCGGTAATATTTGCGGTGAAGTCCACATCGGGGGGGTCCGTTGGCGTTGGTGTTGGTGTTGTTGTCACAGGTGTCCCCCTTCCGATCTCATGGAGGAGCCAGTCGCTGCCGGCACGGCCCACGCCCTCTCCGGCGATCTGGATGTAGGCGTCCTCGGGGAGGCCTCTGATGACGTCGGTGAGGTTAAGGGCCTCTCCGGCCTTCCATGATGTCCAGTCTCTGGATTCGTACCCTGAAGCATTGATGAGTGCGACATTCCCCGTCTGCCTGACACCGTCAACCAGGATCTCAAAGTGCCCCCGCTCAAGTGGGTCGCCGCCTTCGTGGTAGATATAGAGTTTCCTGCCATCCGTCGCGTTGCGGGCGATCATTGCGGGCGCTGCATCGCCAGGCAGGGTGGAGAGGAGTGCCACACTGACGATCGCCGCCCCCGTTACGAAGACGGCAATGAGGGCTATGACAGCGATGATGTCGGCGGCGGCGTCGGAGTTCATAGTGATCGGGTTCGGTTTTCTTTCCTGACTCAGAACGGGTAGTCCTCGGGGTCGGTGATGTATTCTTCAATGTTTTTGAAGGTGACTTTTGTTCCACCACCGGTAACATAGAGTCCGTCGCGGGCTATGACGACTCCCTCGAGGGATTTACCGTCGAATGTCACCTTCCCGTTGGGAGCGAAGAAGATGCCGGTCACTTCGATTCCTCCTGCTGTGATCGTAATGTCGCCAGCATATGCGATAATGATGACGTTGCTTGCAGGGTCTATCCAGGATGTGGAGGAGTAACTAGAGGCGAATATCTTCACGCCATCTGTCAGGGGCAGCTCGCTTGGGGCGTACCCTTTCTCAGTGTACCACCCACTGGATTTTACGGGAGGTATCTCCAGATCCAGCATGGTGAATCCCGGAACAGTTGTCTGGGAGGCAAACTTATCCAGAGTCGCCTGGTTCATGCTGGGGTGGCTGAACTCGCCGGTGTAGTCAATATATACGCTATTTTCAAAGTTGTTATCTTCGCCCAGAGTGAGATCTCCATCGATAGAGGCATTTCCATGAAGCGTCACGCCTTTTAGATGACAATCACCGGCAACATATACATTGCCATATATGACCCTTCCCCCGCCAAGGAGCGTCAGATCTCCGTTGATATATATAGCACCGGGCTCATCCGCCGATCCGAGGCCGGCACTCCCACTACTGATGTTAACATCGCCGTCAATGTAGATATTCGAGACGGCGATACCAATGCCTCCGCCTCCAATATCCTTGCTCTCCAGTCCCCCGGTAATAACAACTGTTGCTCCCGGGCCTATTACAGTCGCACTTCCCTGTCCCGTCCCCTGCCCTATGCTGAGAGTGGTGCCATAGACAAAGACGTTATCCTCGACGACGTAATCGATGAAAGGCTTCTCCGTAACCTGGATGTAATCGATCTTGGTTTCAGTATTGCTCCCGCCGGTGTTGGTTGCGGTAAGGCTGATGGTGTAGTTTCCGGGGCTCTCGTAGATATAGCTCGGGTTCCGGTCGGTTGATGTGTTCCCATCTCCGAAGTCCCAGGTCCATGCGGTCACGTTGCCGGTGCTCAGATCAGTGAACTGTACCGCAAGGGGCGCATTACCCTCGGTTGGATTCGCGGTGAAGTTCACATCAGGAGGATCCGTTGGTGTTTCGGTCTCTGTTGGTGTTGTTGTTGGTGTTGTTGTCGGTGTTGTTGTCTCTGTCGGTGTTATTACCCCTGATCCTCCTTTAGAGCCCATCTCAGCGAGGATCACCTCGGTTCCCCCTGATATCGCGGTTATAACCACCCTCTCCAATCTCTCCGTACCATTATAGGTGAGGGTCTCGCCAGCTGACCAGATACCATTATCCAGCCCGGTAAAGTTCGCAGTCTCATCGACAAGCCCATGTATGGTATCGACATAGATCCGGTACGCTCCTTCCTTCAGGGGGTCGCCGGCCATGTGGGCAAGGGTGAAGTTACCGCTCTCGTTCCTCGCAAAGATTGCTGCATATGGGGTCTCATCCGGCAGGGGTTCGGAGAGGATGAGTGTTACCATGATCACCACAATGATTACAACCAAACAGATCATGAGGATGGTCGAGATCACCGAGGAGATGCCTTCTTCACCATGATGCGTGATAGTCAGATTCGATCTGTTGCTCCTCAACGAGACCACCACCTCAAGCCCGCCAGGAGGGGAGTCCCACCCTTCTCATTCAACAGGATTGACTCGAGAGCAATTTTATGATCCATGAGCCCGCTCTTCACCGGCCTCCCGCATGCGATCTCTCCCTCCCTCTTCGCTGCTGAGGCGCTGTGGACCGGGTACGGCGAGAGTGCAGCGGCTACCTCGTCGGAAATCCGCCTAAAACCGACGACCTCTGAGAGGGCATCATCACGCAGTCGGAGAGACATGCTCAGGGGTAACTTTCTGTGCAGGGGTTATATCTATCTATTGCCTCAATCATCTATGCCCCACGCGGCAAATCCTGCGATAAACGAGTTATATTCTGGAAAACTGGGTGTAAACAGGGAGAGCCAACCGGATGGTGGTGAAAGGAACTGCTATCGTGCGGGCAGGTAGCCTCGTGCGCGCCCGGCTCTCCTCAGGAGCCGGGGTGAGCCCGGACTCCGCCGGTATCCAGGGACGCCGGGGAACGCCGGCGATCAGAGTCCCGGATTGCCCTCGTTCGGGTGGGTCGCCGGCGCTGCCGGAGTCCGTGGTGGTCGGGTCCGGTTTTCTTCCTGACTCAGAATGGGTAGTCCTCGGGGTTGGTGATGTATTCTTCAATGTTTTTGAAGGTGACTTTTGTTCCACCACCGGTAACATAGAGTCCGTCGCGGGCTATGACAACTCCCTCGAGGGAATCGCCGCTGAAGGTCACCCTCCCTCTAGGTGCGAAGAAGACGCCGGTTACTTTGTTCCCTCCCCCTGTGATCGATATGTCGCCGTCACTTGCTATAATGATGACATTGTTTGCAGAGCCAGATGAGGTATAGCTGTCAGCAAATATCTTCCTGTTGCTTGTTAGGTCTCCACTTGAGACATAATCCCTCTCCATGTACCAGCTGTCGGGCTTTGTGGGGGGTACCTGCAGATCCAGCATGGTGAATCCCGGGAAGGGTGTCTGATCAGTGCAGTGATCAAGTGTGCTGGAGTCAACACCTGAAAGCAGATTAACATTGCCGGTGCAATAAATATGTGCATCGCCCAAAAAACTGATTGTATCCCTTCGGAGCGTAACATCTCCATTAACATATGTCTTGTTGTGTATGATGACGCCCCCCAGATCAAAGTCGCCGTTAACATATACTTTGCCGTAGATATGTCTGCTCCCTCCAAGGAGCGTCAGATTTCCATTAATATATATAGCACCGGGCTCATCCGCCGATCCGAGGCCGGCACTCCCACTACTGATGTTAACATCACCATCAATGTAGATATTCGATACGGCGATGCCAGCACCTCCACCTCCAATATCCTTTGCCTTCAACCCCCCGGTAATAACAACCGTTGCTCCCGGGCCTATTACAGTCGCACTTCCCTGTCCCGTCCCCTGCCCTATGCTGAGAGTGGTGCCATAGACGAAGACACTCTCATTGATGACGAAATCGATGAACTCATCCGGCTCCACCGGCTTCTCCGGCACCTCTGGTTCCATTGGATCCGGGTCAAACACCCTCCCTCCTCCGAGCCTAACCTCGGTGAGGATCGTCTCGACCCCCCCTGATATCACGGTCACGACCACCCTCTCCGATGATGTCCAGGTGCCGGTATACCTGATGCTCCCACCAACCTGCCAAATGTCGCCACCCAGCCAGGTAAAGTTCGCAGTCTCATCGACAAGCCCATTCCCGGTATCAACGTATATCCGGTACTCCCCCACCCTCAGGGGGTCGCCGCCTTCGTGCGCAAGAGCGAATTTTCCGCTCTCATTCTTCGCGACGATGCTTGCATGCGGGATCTCGCCCGGCTGCGGGCCGGAGAAGAAGATGGCCGCCACGATCGCCACAAGGAGGACGGTCACGCCGATGAGGAGGATGGTCGCAACCACCTCGGAGACGCCCTCCTCACCGCGATGCCGGCCCATATTGCTCACTCCACCAGGGACGCCGCGCCGTGAAGTGTCACCGTGTAGTTCGAGGAGTGTCTGGTGAGGTACACCTTGCCGTTGTCATTACCCGGTGGCTTGACTGTGAGCGTGACTCTTTTACGATCGTCGCTCAATTCAGGAGCGTGTAGTGAATCAATACCCCAATCATCCTTTGCCCTCTCGCGAACCTCATCAAACGCCCTCTTCCAGATCCAGACTGTCGGCTCATCATCGCTCTTGATGGTTAAATTCACCCAGTCATAGGGCTCACGAGGAGATGAAGTGCCCTGCCGCATCCGGGTCTCGATCCGCACCGGCCCTGACCCGGCGATCATATCCGAGCCCTCGAGCCGGATCGGAGCTACGGTGAGATCTGTATTATTTCCCTTCTTCGCCACTGCAATCGACGGCCCGACCCGCACCGCCATCCCTTCCCCCTGGGAGAGGAATATCGCGCCCCCCTGGTAGATCCATTCCTGGTCCACCCAGTAGTGGTTTGAAGACTGGTAGATGAGTCTCCCGAGGGGAAGATCCTCTATGAGGGTGTGGATCTCTTCGCCCTCCTGCGCAGTGACATTAAGAACCGCCCCTCCCTCCTCCACCGTTACCATCCCCCCCGAGCCCGCCGGCGTGAGGATCGGAAGCGCAAACGCTCTCCCGCCGGTCGCCGGCGCCCCTGTCCCGAGGTCGAAGGCCATTGAGAGGAGAACACCGCTCCGGTCATTCACCCACAGCGAATCCAGAGCAATCTTATAATCCACGAACCGGTTCTTCACGTGGTTCATATGCGCGATCTCGTTCTCCCTTCCCACTGCCGGCACCCCGTAGACCTGGTAGAGCGAGAGTGCTACAACGATCACGCCGAGGATCAGGACAAAACCGACGACCTCCGAGAGGGCGTCATCGCGCGGGCGGGGAGGCATACACAAGGGTAATTTTCTGCGCAGGGTCTATATCTAACTATTGTCGCCCGGTACCATTGTTCCGCCCGGAAAACCAGAAATCGACGCTCATCAGGAGACCCTGTGCCCCGGCCGCCCCCTCCCCGGCTCCCCCACATCCACCATTAAACCTTTTCACCTCCGGCCACCCATATAGAACAGAATATGCCAGAGAACTCAGGTCCATCCCCGACCGAAAAGACTCTCTCCCGGGGGTGCATCCTCTGCCACGAGGGAGCAAAGATGGTCCTCTTCGTGACCGGCAGGTGCCGGCGGACCTGCTGGTACTGCCCGCTCTCAAGAGAGAGGAAGGGCCGGGACGTCGTGTTTGCAAATGACCGGGAGGTCACGACGCCCGCCGATATCATCAGGGAGGCTGAGGCCATGAGCGCTCTCGGTGCCGGCATCACCGGCGGCGAACCGCTCCTCGTCCTCGACCGGGTGGTCGAGCACTGTACCCTCCTCAAGGAGCACTTCGGCCCCGACCACCATATCCACCTCTACACCGGCCTTGCGCCGGATGAGGCCATGCTCAGGCGCCTGCAGGGGCTGGTCGACGAGATCCG
>JAAYND010000124.1 GCA_012521035.1 Methanomicrobiales archaeon | reverse complement strand
TCGTGCAGACGACCCGGATCGGGATCACGAAGGCGGCAGACCGTCCACTCCGGTTCTACCTCAAAGGCAGCCGCTATGTCTCGCGGCGGTGACCCTGGCGCAGAGAGGTCCACAGAACGGGAGATCGTCATCTGCCGGCAGCGAATATGGCTATGAGTTCTTCATCCGCCGGAAGAATGGGTGAATCAACCCGTTCTTTTGAGAGAGCAGATGGCGGAAGAAGATCCCTTCAGGTCAGGCAAAACTTAAATGAGGAGGAGGGGTAGTCTAAACCAGGAGGATTCGTCTCTTCTGCCTTACCCGATGAGTGTAGAGAGGCGAAGCAGACCATGGTAGATAAGAAGAAACTGACCACCGCTGCCGGCGCCCCTGTGCCGGACAACCAGAACGCCGTGACCGCCGGCCCCCGTGGCCCCATGCTGATGCAGGACGTCTGGTACCAGGAGAAGCTCGCTCACTTCAACCGGGAGGTGATCCCGGAGCGGCGCATGCATGCCAAGGGTTCGGGCGCTTTCGGCACGTTCACCGTAACCCACGACATCACCCGGTACACGAAAGCCAGGCTATTCTCTGAGGTTGGCAAGGAGACCGAGATTTTCATGCGCTTCTCAACTGTCGCCGGCGAGCGCGGCGCAGCCGATGCCGAGCGCGACATCCGGGGGTTTGCCATAAAGTTCTACACGGAGGAAGGAAACTGGGATCTCGCCGGCAACAACACCCCCGTCTTCTTCATACGCGACCCCCACAAGTTCCCGGACCTCAACCGCGTCGTCAAGCGCGACCCCCAGACTAACATGCGCTCTCCGACCAGCAACTGGGACTTCTGGACGTCTCTCCCGGAGTCCCTGCACCAGGTCACCATCACCATGAGCGACCGTGGGATCCCCCTCTCCTATCGCCACATGCACGGCTTTGGCAGCCATACGTTCAGCATGATCAACGCGGAAGGTGAGCGTGTCTGGGTCAAGTTCCACCTGCACACACAGCAGGGTATAAAGAACCTGACCGACCAGGAAGCAGAGGCGGTGATCGCAAAGGACCGCGAGAGCCATCAGCGCGACCTCTTTGAGAGTATCCAGAGGGGAGACTTCCCCCGCTGGACGATGTACATCCAGGTGATGACAGAGGAGGAGGCGAAGAGCATGCCCTACAACCCCTTCGACCTCACCAAGGTCTGGTACAAGGGCGAGTTCCCCTTGATCGAGGTAGGCGTGCTCGAGCTGAACCGGAACCCCGAGAACTACTTCCAGGACGTGGAGCAGGCAGCGTTCAACCCCGCCGCCGTGGTGCCGGGGATCGGGTTCTCCCCCGATAAGATGCTCCAGGGCCGCCTCTTCGCGTACGGCGATGCGCAGCGCTACCGCCTGGGGGTCAACCACCACCAGATCCCGGTCAACCGTCCCCGCTGCTTTACAAACCCCTCTCACCGCGACGGGCAGATGCGGGTAAACGGTAACGCCGGCTCAACCATCGGCTATGATCCAAACAGTTTCGGCGAGTGGCAGGAGCAACCCGAATACCGGGAGCCGCTCCTTGAACTATCCGGTATGGCGGGGGCCTGGAACTTCCGTGAGGACGACTCCGACTACTACACCCAGCCCGGCAAGCTCTTCCGCCTGATGAGCCCGGCACAACAGCAGGTTCTCTTCGAGAACACCGCACGTGCCATGGAGGGCGTGCCCGATTTCATCAAGATCCGTCACATCGAGAACTGCTCAAAAGCCGACCCGGCCTACGGGAAGGGCGTCGCGGATGCGCTCGGTATCCGGCCGGGGAGCGCGGGGTAGCCCCGGGGAGCATGCCGAAAGGTTTAGTTAACCGCGCGCCCCTCTCTGGATGGAGGAGAAAAAAACCATGAGATTGAAGGATAAGGTTGCCCTCGTCACGGGGGCCAGCTCCGGTATGGGACTGGAGATCGCCCGGCTCTTTGCCGGGGAAGGCGCATCCGTTGTGGTGGTTGCGCGGAGGAAGGATAGACTGACAGCACTCGTCGACCAGATAACCGCAAGCGGCGGGAAGGCCGTTGCCGTCGCAGGCGACGTTACCAGCGAGGAGGATGTCAGGAACGCTGTACAAACCGCCGTAGCAACCTACGGCAAACTCGATATCGTCATCAACAACGCCGGGTTGATGGACAGGATGGATCCGGTCGCCGATCTCGATGACGATATATGGAACGCGGTCATCGACGTCAACCTGACCGGACCCATGCGCTTCTTCAGGGCTGCTATACCGGAGATGGAGAAGGCAGGTGGGGGTGCTTTTGTCACCGTAGCATCCGTGGGCGGTATACATGGAGCAAGGGCGGGGGCCGCGTACACGGCATCGAAACACGGTGTCATCGGTCTTGCAAAGAATGTCGCCTATGCGTATGCAAAGAAGGGTATCCGGTCAAACGTCATCGCCCCTGGCGGCGTCAGCACCGAGATCCTCACTGGCAAAGACCTGAACGAGGAGGGAGCGAATATTTATGGATCCGGCATGGCAACCAACCTGCGTATGGGAGAGCCGATGGAGATTGCCCGGTTAGCCCTCTTCCTGGCATCGGATGAGGCGAGCCTTGTGAACGGGGCGGTCGTCACCGCCGACGCCGGGTGGACCGCATACTGATCGGAGCACAAGACTGTTATCCCGGGGTGGAGAGAGACTTAATATTATGTCTCTCCACTATCCGGCGCCCGCCTTCGATATATTTAACGTCTACTTCGAGCGTATCTACGATCCCTCGATGCATGTCGTCCTCACGCTTGATGGCGCGATCGACGCCGGCATCCTGCGGGAGGCGACGATGCGGCTCGTTGCATCAAACCCCTACCTCCGATCGAGATTCACGGATGAAGGGGGAGAGGGAGCGGCCTGGGAGGAGATCGCGGGGCAGGGGTGGGAGAGGGCGTTCGCACTCGTCCCGGCCGGAGAGGATCTGGATCTCCCCCCGCCGCCGCTTGACGTCCGCGCCGGGCCGCAGGTCCGGGTCACTCTCTACCGGAGGGCTGTGGGGGATATCGTCGCCGTCACCTGTCACCACGGTTTCTGTGACGCTACCGGTGCCATAGCCATTGCCCGGGAGGTCTTCTCGGCCTACCGGGGACTGATGGCGGATCCTGACTACCGGCCGGCAACGGTAGACCCCTACGACCGGGGAGTGGACCGGATCCTTGCTCTCTACTCCGACGAAGACCGGAGGCAGGCGCTTGCAGAGGAGGAACCCTTCGTCGACCGGTGGCGCTTCCCCATCAAGCAGGTCGGGAGGGGGATACCCCGGATCGCCTCCCGGACGCTCGCGCCGGAACGGCTCGGGCGCATAAAAGCCTTCGGGCGCAAGTACGGGGCCACCGTGAACGATATCCTCATCGCGGCCTTCTTCCTCGCATTCAAGAAGATCCGGAATGATCCCTCTGACCGGGGTGCGCCCCGGTCGATCCTGACATCGGTCGACCTCCGGAGGAGGTACCCCGGATGTTGTGATGGGGACCTACCCATGAATCTCTCGACCGCCTACGCGGTCACGCTCTCCG
>JAAYND010000014.1 GCA_012521035.1 Methanomicrobiales archaeon | reverse complement strand
GTGTGGCAAAGCCTCACATTTTGTATACTGCTTTGCCGATACTCTTAATCATGGATATCACGATCTTCTCCCCCGGCATCTACACCTACGGCGCCATGCTGATCGGCGGCGTCCTCCGCGACGCAGGCCACCAGGTATCCCTCACGCGGACGGCAATAGCCTCGGCTGACTCCCTCCTGCTCGCGAGCCTCTACTCAACCCAGCACCTCCTCGACCCCGCCGTCCGGGATCTGGTGCGATCCCACCGCGAGCACGGCGGGACGGTCTACGTGGGGGGGCCGGTCTCGGCGGCGCCGGAGATCGTCCTCGGGGAGCTCGCGCCCGATGCGGTGGTGGTCGGCGAGGGCGAGGAGACAGTGGTCCGCCTCGTCGCAGAAGGTATCTCGGATGCTCTTCCGGGGATCGCCTACACCGACGGCGACCGGGTGGTCGTGACACCCCCCGCCCCGCCGGCATCGATCGACCGAGCGCTCCCCCTGATCCCGGAGGATATCGGGAGCCAGAGCATCAGGGGCGCGAGCGCCTACATCGAGACCCACCGGGGGTGCATCGGCGGGTGCACATTCTGCCAGGTGCCCCGGTTCTTCGGGAGGAAGGTCCGGAGTCGGCCGCTTGAGAGTATCATCGAGGAGGTGAGGGCGTTTGCGGCGGCAGGGGCAACGCGGCTCTCGGTCTCAGGGGGGACCGGGTCGCTCTACGCCTCCTCCGACGGGGAGATGAACCCGGAGGCCTTCGTCACCCTCCTCCGCGGGATGGCGGAGGTGATGGGGCCGCGCAACGTCTCCTCCCCCGATATCCGGGTGGACTGCATCACCGATGAGATCCTGGATGCGATCAGGCAGTATACCATCGGCTGGGTCTTCTTCGGGATAGAGTCAGGGAGCGACCGGGTCCTCCGTCTGATGGGCAAGGGCGCCACCACCCAGGAGGTCCGGGAGGCGGTGGAGCGATGCCGCGAGCATAACCTCAAGGTTGCGGGGAGCTTCATCGTCGGCTACCCGGGGGAGACCGGAAAGGATTACCAGGCGACAAAAGACCTGATCGCAGACCTCTATCTCGACGACGTTTTTGTGAGCAGCGCTGAGCCCATCCCCGGGACACCGCTTGCGGACCTCGTCGTCAGGACTCCGCGCGAGAAGAACCCGGCGTTTATCCCTCACACGGGCGAGTACCGGCCGCTTGACCTGACGGAGAGCGAGGCCCGGTGCTTTGACCTGATGATGCACGCCGATATCTACCGACCGCAGATACGCCTCGTGACCGATGAGGTCTACTCTGCCTACCTCGCTGAAGCAAGAAAACAGGGGCAGGATATCAGGGCGGCGACCGACCTCATCCTCAGATACTCCCGGGCGTAGGTCTCAGGCGGCCCCTGCCTCCCCGACCCGCCGCGCATAGACCGTCACGAACCATCCAGAGAGCGCTGTTACGCCCGCAACAAGCAGGAGGATCAGCCAGTGGATGGGCCCGGCAGTATCCACCGCCAGCCTGACCATGAGGTTCAAGGGGTTATAGGGGACGGCCATGACGAAGAGGAAGACCACGACGAGCGCTGTCGAGAATATGAACTGGGCGCTCGTCCGCTCCCGGTAATGGAGCGCGACAAGAGCCCCGAGCAGGATGAGGAAGAGCCCGCCCACCGAGGCGTGGAGGATGATCGCGACGGCACCCCGGACCGCGATACCGTTTGCCCCGAGGAGGAAGAGCCAGGCGCCGGCCTGGACCGGGACCAGGACGGCACAGGCGGTGATCTTCCCCCATATCATCTCGGTGAACGTGACCGGCGTCGATATAAGCGTCTCAAGGGTCTTTCGCTGGTACTCCTCGGTGATGAGGTCGATGATCAGGGCCGACGATATGATCGCCGGGAGGAAGACGAGCATCGGTATGAGGAGGCCGTAGACGAACTCAAAGAAGTTCTCCGCACCTCCAGCTTCGGGGAAGTTCAGGTAGACCGGGAAAGAGGTCATCCGGTCTGCCCTGACTTCCCGCAGTTCTCGCTCATAATCCTGGAGCACTTCCTTGAGTTTGACGTTGATGATGCTCGACTGGATGTCGTTTTTGATGAGGTAGAGCGTGACCGTGACCGGCCCCTCCGCATCAGGCGGGGTATCGGGAACAAAAACCACAGCCGCAACCTTTCGCTCACGGAGCGTGGCGAGCGCCTGATCGAGATCCATCCGGTAGAGCACCAGATCGTCGCGCTTCCTGAACGAATCGATGAGCGGTGAGTCTGCCCCGGCGTAACCGATACCATAGGTGACCGTCGAGTAGCCCTCAAGCGCCTCGGGGTCGTACATGGTGGTGAGCCCGACCATCAAGAACGATGAGAACATAGCGATGAAGACCTGCAGGAGTATGGCAAATATGATCGTCTTCTCGGCGGAGAGCCCGAAGATCTCTTTCTTTGCGACAAGGCCTATGCGACGGACGCTCATAGGAGACCCCCCAGAATGAAGTAAAGGTTATAGAGGCTGTGTACAACGCTCGCCACGATGATGCCCGGCACGTAGGCGCGCCGTCCACCGAAGAGGATGAATCCTCCGGTGATCAGCACCCCGGCGATGTGGAGGAGGAGCGGCATCCAGAGCAGACCGAGGGAGAGGAAGAGAGCGCTTCCAAATATCGACTCGCTGATCTGGGCGAGCGTGGCAAAGAGGAGGAGTTTCTCCCCGATGAGGAACCCGAGGCCGATAACAGACGCCGCGATGATGAGATTTTTTAGCGTCAGGAACCCGGGGCGCTCCCGTGCGATTGCGTAGAGCCCAAGAGACTTCGCAAACTCCTCGATGAACGCCGCGGTGATGACCAGGAGGGCGAGAGAGAGCGGCATCGGGATGTTGAAGAAGAGGACGAGCGCCATCATCTGGACCATGAAGACGAAGGGTATTGAGAGGAGGGCAAGGGCGAAGAGCGACGCATGCGGGTGATCGCGCATGATCCCGCCTGATATGAAGTCCGCGAACCGCGATATAAGATTTTTTGTCGAGAACAGCCGTTCTTCGCGGTAATTCACGGTGCCGGCGTAGAAAAGGATGAAACTTGTGGCAAAGAAGAGCGCGGTCGAGTAGAGGTACTCGAGGGCGGTAAATCCATCGCCCTGGAGCTCGAGGACGACCAGGGTGAGAGGGGAGACGATGCTTATGACATGGGTGTTTGCAAAGACCGTCGGGAAGAAGAGGTAGGCGGTGGCGAGGGTCGAGAAGAAGATCGATATAAACGAGAGCTCCTTGAAGCTCCTGGCAGCCATGCCGATGATCAGGGCGCTCGCGAGGAAGAAGAGGATGACCGGTATGAGGGGGACGAGGATTCCTATCGGCGCCCCGATGATGAGGGTGATCGCGGTCGATATGATGAGCATGAGAGCAAAGTAGGGGAGCACCTTCCCGATGATGATCGCAGATGGCCTGACCGGTGCGGAGAGGAGCGCCTCACCGGCTCTTCCCACCCGCTCGTTCATCACGCTCATCATGAAGAACTGCGATGTGAAGTAGAGGGGGAAGATGAAGATGAAGATCAGGATGATCGAGTCGAAGGGAAGCGGTGGAGAGAGCTGGGACGGCGTTTTGAGGTCATACACTGATGAAGAGCCTGACAGGATGCCGGTGTAGCGGGAGAGGGGGTGATCGCTCCCGGACCCGGCGAGATGCTCCCTGAGGTCGTCCTCAGAGATCGGCATGGCCGATGGGGGATGGGTTACCGCCTCGACTGGACCCGAGGGGATGGGGGGATCTCTCGTATCTACCACGGCGCCGACCTGCTGCCCGCTCTCTGTTGCCACAAAATCGATCTCGCTCTTCACGTACTCAAGATCGATCCAGAGCGGGTATGCGGCGAAGAGATCGGGTTCTCCGGCGGCAACATGAGAGACGTACACCTCGTAGTCACGTTCAAGCGACTTTAAGGCCGCCCGCCCTTTATCGGTATCGGCGGCATAGACCTCCCCCCGGAGTATGATGATATCGTAGGCAAACCGGTCCTCCCGGAGGGTGGGGACGTCGGCGATGGTGATCGTAAAGCGGCTGTCGGGGGCGATGACCCGGGCAACGCCGGGATCGTCAATACCGATACGGTACATCCCGTCCTGCATATGGATGCCACTCTGGGCGGCGAACGAGGTCACCAGCATCAGGAGGACGAGTAGTCCCACGGCGAGGGGCAGGACGTGTCTTCCCATCATGGTCACCGACCGCTTCATCTCCCAGGCGGCTATCGTCCGAATAGAGGAGAGTATGCGCATAACACCCCCAATGAAACTCAGAGAAACCATATCTCTACAGCAACCTATTAGTAGTCATCGATGACATAGGGAGGATACCAACGTGATCACAGCCCGCGCCCTCACCAAACACTACGGCGACTTTCCGGCCCTCGACAACGTCACCTTTGACCTCGATGATGCAGAGATACTCGGGGTTATCGGACACAACGGAGCCGGCAAGACGACGCTCTTAAAGATCATGGCCGGCCTCATCACGCCGACGTCAGGGGATCTCACGATCGACGGGATAGATGTCATCAGGCGACCGTTTGACCTGAAGGAGAACCTGGGCTACCTCCCCGAGGAGTCGAGACTCTACGAGACGATGACCACAGATGCATACCTCTCATTCTTCGGTGAGATCTACGGTATGTCAAAGGCCGCCGTCAGGACCCGGCGCGAAGAACTCCTCGCGGGGCTCGCACTCGAGCCGGAGGGGAAGAAGATCGCGGAGCTCTCGAAGGGGATGAAACGAAAAGTCGCCATAGCACGGTCGCTGATGCACGATCCCGGCCTGCTCATCTACGACGAACCCACATCCGGCCTCGATCCCATGACTTCCCGATCGGTTCTCGACTACATCAAGGGCCTCCGCAAAGAGGGCAAGACAGTGATCTTCTCGGCGCACAACCTCTCCCAGGTGGAGGAGATCTGCGACTTCGTCCTTATCCTGCGCCGGGGGCAGGTGGTGGCAAAAGGGACCATGCCCGAGCTTCGCGAGGCGTTCGGTTCGATCACCTATCAGGTGTTTTTCCAGATCCCGGATCCGGTAATCTTTGACACGCCGGTCGTGTACTCAACCCACGACGGCCGCTACCTCGCTGAGGCCCGTTCCATCGATGACCTGAACAGGACGACCGCGGCGCTTGCAGCGGGCGGTGCGGTGATCGAGCGGATCGAGTCACATTATCCGACGCTTGAGGAGATGCTCCTGCGGATCGGGCGGTGATCCCCGGCACACCGTGCCCGGTACAGATCCATCGGATCGAGGCGAATTATTCCAGATCCCCTCAAGAAAGCAGAATATATATATCAGGGATGTACACCAGCCTCCAGAACTCCGTCGGGATGAGATCATCCTGACCGCCTGCAACAATCACAGTACAGGCAAAGGATGGTACAGATTGACCCGACAGATAGGCGCGACACCTCCATCAGGAGGATCTCCCGGGATGCGGGCAGGAAGAGCGCCACCGAAACGATCGTACCGGGAGTCAGGTGCGGAAAGTGTGTAAAATTGAGTGCTTAACGGGCCTGAAGGGGTTCGAACCCTTGGCCTACGGATTAAGAGTCCGTCGCTCTGCCGACTAAGCTACAGGCCCATGCATCTGACCTAACAGTATGGCACGGGATAGGGTATAAACCTTGTGGAGCCCTCCGAAAAACGCCGAAATGGAATCCCTTAATACTATGAGGAGTTACACCATTGTACGCATGCCTGAGGCGGTCCAGAACGTATCAAAAGAACGTGTCAAGTACATAATTCTTGGCTGTGGGAGTACCGGCTATAACGTTGCAGAAGAGCTCGAGCAGGAGGATGAAGACCTCATCATCGTGGATAAGGACGAGAAGCGCGTGGAAGATCTCCGGGACCAGAAGTACGAAGCCTTCGTCCGCGATCTCCGTGACCCTGGCCTCATGGAGGGGTTGCCGGCTCCAGAGATCGCGTTCATCCTTGCAAACGATCGTGACGCGAACCTCGCCGCGCTCAAGACCATAAAAAGCCGCTACCCGACAGCTTACGTCATCGCACGCGCCACTGACCCGGTCAGCGTCGATCTCCTCCGGCAGGAGGGTGCCGACATCGTCCTCTACCCGCAGGAAGTGGTCGCGAGAACCGCCATCCACCACATCAGGCAACTTCACTCTTCAAGGCTCGCCTGGCGCCTCTACGATATGCTTGCTTCCTGGGAAGGGATGTTCTGCATCGTCACCCACCTGAACCCTGACCCCGACTCGATATCAAGCGCCATGGCGCTCTCGATGATCGCCCGGCACGCAAGCCACAACAAACTCGAGTGCCGAATCCTCTACGAGGGCGACATCGGGCACCAGGAGAACCGGGCGTTCATCAACCTCCTCGAGATCAAGATGGAGCGACTCACCCCCCAGATCCTCGATGAATGCAACTACATCGCCCTGGTCGATTCGTCAGGTCCGGGGGTGAACAATGAGCTCCCGAAGACGACCCGGGTCAACATCATCATCGACCACCACAAGAACGGTGAGCAATCGCCCACCGTCGCCGATTTCATCGATATCAGGCCGGGGATCGGCGCTACGGCGAGCATCATGACCCAGTACCTGATGGAACTCGACATACCGGTGAGCAAATCAGTGGCCACCGCGCTTCTCTACGGTATCAGGGCAGATACAAGAGATTTCAAGAGAAATGTCACGCCCCAGGATCTCAACTACGCGGCGTTTCTCCTCCCCCTGACCGACTCCGACCTCCTCGATAAGATCACCTCCCCCTCCATATCGCTGGAGACCGTGGAGATCATCGGAAACGCCATCAAAAATCGGCGGATCAAGAGCGGATACCTCTTCTCCAACGTCGGCTACATCAGAAACCGCGACGCCCTCCCGCAGGCGGCCGATATCCTGATCCACCTCGAGGGGGTGAACACGGCGCTGGTCTACGGTATAAGCGACCAGAACATCGTCATGTCTGGCCGGAATAAGGATATCCGGCTCCACCTCGGTAACGTGATGGCCGAGGCGTTCGGCCCGATCGGCGAGGCGGGAGGGCACGCCACGATGGCCGCCGCCATGATCCCGCTCACCTACTTCTCGATGGTGAAGGAGAAGGAGGATCTGCTTGACCTGATAATCGATCCGATCCTCAAGCGGTTCTCAAACATCGTCGGCCTGGATGACGACGAGGGGAAGCAATGAGGTTTGAGGACTGGGAGCCTCACTATACCGCAATTCTTGAATATTTCGGGTTTGAGCGCGAGGCTGATGAGGAGGCTGCCCTGCTGCTTGCAGATCTCGCCGGCGGCCGGGACGATCTCGCGCTCCTTGAGTCGCTCATCCGGGATAGGGTGGTGACGGTCTGCGGGAACGCGCCCGGCCTCCGGGATGAACTCGACAGAATCGAGGGGGTGGTCCTCGCCGCCGACGCTGCCGCAGAGGTGCTCGCGGACCACGGTATCAGGCCCGATGCGGTCTTCACCGACCTCGATGGCGCGACCGACGTCTTCATCGACCTCTCGGAGCGGGGGACGGTGATGGTCGTGCATGCCCACGGCGATAACATACCGCTCCTCCGCCACTGGGTCCCGCGCATACCGGGTCCGCTGGTCGCCACCACCCAGGCGGCGCCGCTCGCTCACGTTCATAACCTCGGCGGATTCACCGATGGCGACCGGGCGGTCTTCGCCGCCGATGCTCTCGGCGCGGCGCGGATCCAGATCATCGGGTTTGACCTCGCGGATCCGGATGTCGATCCAGTCAAACGGGGAAAACTCTTCTGGGCGGGGGAGCTCCTCCACCTGATCGGGTATGACCTCAGGTAGCGCCCTCATAATCGACGGTTACGTCGATGAGCCAGCGTGTCTCGGTGTCTCCCCCTACATATCCCCCTACATCCGGGAGGTCGCCGGGGCTCTCCTGGAGCACGGGTACTCCCCCCGCTACGTCACCATCGACCAGGTCAGGGCCGACCCGGCCCTGGTCACCGGCGACGATAGCCTCGTCGTGATGATCGCAGGATTGACCGTGCCCGGCACCTACATCGGCGGAAGACCCGCAACCCTCACGGAGATCCAGCAGCTCGGGTCACTCCTCCGGGAACCGACCACCGCCATCGGCGGGCCTGTATCGTTTGGCTACGCACCGGGAGGGGGGAAGAAGGCTATCCGACAGGCGATCGCCGGGTTTGACGTCACGCTCACGGGGTCACCGGCGGTCGCGCTCGACTCCTGGCTCTCGGGCGGGGATCCAGCCGGTTCGACCGACTACTCCCTGACCGATCCCTGGTGCGTGGCCGGCGCCGGTATCATCGCCCGGCACCCGGCGTTCCCGTACGTTATGTGTGAACTCGAGACCGCGGTCGGGTGCGCCCGGGCGACGGTCGGGGGATGCTCGTTCTGCACGGAGCCTTTCTACGGGCTCCCGCGCTACCGGAGTATCGAGGGTATCGCAGAGGAGGTGGCGGCGCTCCGTGCGGCAGGCGCCCGGCACTTCAGGCTCGGCCGGCAACCCGACCTCCTCGCCTACCAGAGCAGCGGCGGGGAGTTTCCTGCCCCCCGGCCCGGGGTGCTCGCCGATCTCTTCTCCGCCATCCGGGAGAGCGCCCCCGATCTCCTGACCCTGCACATCGATAACATAAACCCGGGCACCATCGCCCACCATGAGGATGCGGCCCGGGAGGCGCTCGGGGTCATCGTCGCCGGCCACACGCCGGGCGATACCGCGGCCTTCGGGATGGAGACCGCCGATCCGGCGGTGGTCAGGGCGAACAACCTGAAAGCGATGCCGGACGATGTCTTCCGCGCGATCGAGATCGTCAACGAGGTCGGGGGAAGGCGGACCGCCGGCATACCGGAGCTCCTCCCGGGCATAAACTTCGTCATCGGTCTCGCGGGAGAGACACCGGCGACGTTCGATGCGAACGAGGCGTTCCTCCGGCGGGTGCTCGATGCCGGACTTCTCGTGAGGCGGGTGAACATCAGGCAGGTGATGCCGTTTGAGGGGACGCGGGCCTACGAGGAGAATACCCTCGGAATGCACGATGCCCGGTTCCGCGCGTTCAAGGAGTGGACCCGGAAGGAGTTTGATGAACCGATGCTCGCCCGGGTCTTTCCCCCCGGCACCATCCT
>JAAYND010000123.1 GCA_012521035.1 Methanomicrobiales archaeon | reverse complement strand
TGAGGAGGATACATGCCGCGGTTATGAGCCCGAGCGCAACCCAGACTCGCCGGCTCACCCACTCCCCGAAGATTGCAGCGGCGATCAGGGTCGTCGCCACCGCCTCGAAGTTCAGGAGGAGGGAGGCCGTCGCCGCCGGTGTTCCGGCCAGGCTGAAGATCAGGGTGACCGGCGCAAGAACGCCGCCAAATATCGTAACACCGATGATCCAGGAGATATCCCCCTTCCCGGGCGGAACCTCCCCCTGACTCCACCGGTTCTTCGTCGCAATCCCGGCAAGGAAGAAGAACAGGGCGCCGGCTCCGCTCCCGAGCGATATCAGTGCCGCGAGCGCGAGGGGTTCGGCCCCGCTGATGAGGAGCTTTGTGAACGGGGCACTCCCCCCGATGAGGATTGCCGTTATCAGCGCGTAGAGGAAGGCTGTGCGGTTATGCGGTGGCATGGATGTTTCGTGATCTGGCGGCAGGTTTCGCGTGAGGGCAGAAGGAGAGCCTCCGGGTTATATTTATTGTGAGAAGAGGAGGGGGCAGATTGCCCCCGGATTCGGTTACTAGAGGTTGTACTTCTCTTTGAGTTCTTCCCAGTAGGGATCGGCCCTGAGTTCTGCGATAGCCTCGTTCATGAACTCAAGGAGTTCAGTGTCCTCCTTCCGGATCGCGACACCGAAACACTCCTGTTCCTGCGTCTCGACAGATCCTATGATCTTCATCGGCAGACCCTCGATTATGTCCTTTAATGAGACGTCATCGTACATGACTGCATCAACCCGGCCCGCCTTGAGGTCGTTGACGGCAAGAGGCGTATCCCTGTAGAGTTTCAAGTTCTCTGCAGGCATCAGACCAGTATCGACCAGGGCCTCCTCGATCCAGAGGGCTCCGGTACATCCACGCTGTGCCCCGAGAACCACCTTCCCTGCATGGATATCATCCATCGTTATGTCAGAGTCCTCACGGACCGCAACATCCTGGACGACTGTCCAGTAGGGGTTGCTGAAGTTCACCTGCTCCTGCCGCAGCGGGGTGATCGACATGCCCGCATAGACCATATCGATCTTCCCTGCCTGGAGGGCGGGGATGATGGAGTCCCAGTCTACTCCCTGGAACGTCACCTTGATGTCATTCTTATCGGCGATCCACCTCATGGAGTCGACATCGAATCCCTGGGCTTTACCGTCCTTGTCGATGTAGCTGAAGGGCATATAATTGTCATCGATACCGACGATGTAGGAATCTTTCAGTCCCGTACCGTCGGTCTGGTCGACCGTTCCGGTGCATCCTGCACCAGCAACTGCCAGAACTGCGATGATACAGGCCAGCAGCGGAAGAATACCATGCATCTTCATGAAATGAGGGTTAGGGAGGTAGACAGAATAACCTTTTGATTTGCCCTCCCGGACGGTTATCTAAACCGGATACCGGTGAAATTCTTCAAATTCTCACAAAATTTCTTGATTCACAACCGGTTTGTCTGGAACTCCTGTAGATGGGGCATTGAACCGGGCGATTGCCGCCACACCGTGGGGACCCGGAGGGATGGGATGATCCCGCCCGGGAGCGGAGGGAGGGGCTGCTGAGAACCCCCGGATCTCCCCGCCCGGGGCGATCTTCGTCGCCATCGATCGCACGATATATTTTTATATTATAGTCACCCGTGGTCGCGCCCCATAAAGGGATAGAGAACTGGTCGTGAGAAATATGAGAGGTACAACGGAAGCCGCAAAGGCCCTGCAGGAACTCGACCCGCAGATCATTGAGGTGAGCACCTCCGGGATGGAATACCCGGCATCAAAGAGCGCTCTTATCGCCAGGGCAAAGGAGAGTGAGGCACCCCGGATGGTCCTTGATGTACTGGAGATGTTTGAGGATCGGCAGTACAGTGACCCGAACGATGTAAAGTCGGAGTTCCTGAAACTCCGGCAGAAGTGATCGATTTTTGGCCGTGGGTGCCCGGAGGTGGCACCCCGGTTCCGGGATCCCGCTACATCTGTGCGGGGCCCGGTATGCCCATCATCAGGGACCGGCGTTGACGGCCCTGAGCATGAACGCGCCCTGTGGGAACTGGTAGAGCGGTGCCGGGTACGCTGCCGGCACTTCTCTCTCCCCTGTAGCGAGAGCGCGAAATGCCGGGATCGACACCCTGCGCGCCCGGGGAGATAATCGATCCTGCACATCACTCCAGATGCTGTTTCATATCAGTATGCGGAAAGTAGATTATTATCGATTAATAAAATATAAATAATGATGGATAAAATAGATCACAGACTTATATCGCAGACAGAGAGTTTTTCTCCCGAATCCGGAGCAGAGAAGACCCTACCGCTCCCGGATACCAGAGAGTCCGATCTTGATCTTCTCGATGCCTGCTCCCGGGCGGTTGCCGGCGTTGCCGGGTCGGTGGGGCCCGCGGTCGTGAGCATCGTTGTGGGAAAGTCCCTCCAGGGCCGGAGGGGCGAGCAGATGGGGGCGGGATCCGGCGTGATCGTATCTCCGGAGGGCTACATCATGACCAACAACCACGTGGTGCAGGGAGCAGGGAGGATCGAGATCCGCATGGCGGATGGGACCGCACTTCCCGCCCGCCTGGCCGGAGCCGACCCGGCGACCGACCTTGCCGTGCTCCGCGTCGATGCCGAAGGACTCCCCTACGCGCAGTTCGGTGACTCAGCCGGACTCCTGGTCGGGCAGCTCGCGATAGCCATCGGTAACCCGCTCGGCTTCGACTCGACCGTCTCGACGGGCGTCCTGAGCGCTCTCGGCCGTGCGTTCCGGAGTCGGGACGGCCGCCTGATCGAGAACATCATCCAGCATACCGCCCCGCTCAACCCGGGCAACTCCGGCGGTCCGCTGGTGGACTCGCGCGGCCGCGTCATCGGCATCAATACGGCGATCATCCCCATGGCGCAGGGGATCGGCTTTGCGATCCCGTCCAGCACCGCCACCTGGGCCCTCCCACAACTGGTCGCAGATGGCAGGGTGCGGCGCGGCTACCTCGGGATAGCCGGGCAGTCACGACCGCTTGAGCAGTCACTCGTCCGGGCGCTCGGGCTCGCCGTGAACCGGGCAGTCGAGGTCGCATCGGTCTCCCGGGCAGGACCCGCCGGCCGGGCAGGACTCAGGCCCGGTGACCTGATCATCGCGATCAACGATTGCGCTGTGACGTGCGTTGATGACCTGCACCGGTTCCTCAGCACCTGGCCCATCGCTGAGGCGGCAACCCTGACGCTCATCAGGGGGCGGCAGCGGATCACGCTTCCCATCATCCCGACAGAAGCGATCGCGTGCCCCACAGTCGGGTAGGCGAGGCTACGGAGCTGCCGGGCAAGCGGTTACTTCCGGCGGGGCTTGCACGCCGCTGGCAGGGATTCCTGTATAGCGGCAACCGCTTCCGGCTGGAGAGAGCCTTTCCTGGCGACGACACCGGCTGGCCGGGTGGTGAGCGGGTACGCTGTCAGGACGTAGCTCTCCTCGAAGAGGTCAAGCCCGCCCCGGATAAAATCATCGAGTGAGAGCTGAACCGAGGGTGTATCGGAAGGGGATTTACTTGAGATCGGGCAGACCAGCAGGCTCCCGTCCTCCTCCGTCGCGATCACCACCGCCGGGCGCACCTTCCATTCTCCAGCACCCCCGATGCGCATGGGTGCCAGTATGACATCTCCGCTGGTGTACCGACCCATAGGTACAGATATCGGCGCGGAAACTGATAAGGAGTTTGATTTCTCATGAAAATGGACGGATTAGCGTTGTAAGTCGACCCGCGTTCATCATCCAGCGCAGTCCGCCTGCTCCTGGCGATGGTGATCCTGGCGTGAGTCAGTACCGGTGCCTGCATCGCCGCTGCCCTGTCAGGCGTTTCCTGACAGTTATTTTTATCACTCTGTGGCTTAGAGAGAGTAGTGGTGAATACTGATGGTTGCACTGACTGAAGAGATGAAGGCAGCGTTCAGGACGATGAAAGCATTCCCTGTCGCTACCGCCTCAAAAGACGGATGGCCGAACGTTGTGCCGATCGGGTTTGTTGAACTCATCGACGACGAGACGATCTGGATCGCGGACAACTTCATGAAGAAGACGCTTGCAAACGTTCAGGAGAACCCGAAAGTCTCCATCTATATCTGGGGGGCCGAGACGAAGGGCTGTTTCCAGGTCAAGGGCCCCGTCGAGATTAAGACCAGCGGTCCTGAGTTTGAGAAGATGCAGTTTACCGTCCGGTCAAAGATGGCGAAGGCGCCGGCAAAGAGCCTCCTCATCATGAAGATCCAGGAGATCTACGAGTGCGCGCCCGGCCCCAAAGCGGGAGAAAAGATAGCCTGAAATTTATTTTGAGAAGAGAATTGTATCTGATCGGGCCGGAGATAAACCCCGGCCCGAGTAAGTGATGCGAATCTGAACAGAAGAGATAACGCCGGGAGGGAGATTTGAACTCCCGAGGTGCCAGGCACCAGTGGCTTTCAAGGCCACCGCCTTACCGGACTAGACTATCCCGGCTCGCTTCTACCTGTTGGTTGCCGGATGAAAAAAAGGTTGCTCATCCCCGGCGACTGAGTATGACCACGAGAACTGCAAAGAGTGCCAGCACTGCCGGGAGCGGTGTGGCCGTCTCTGCCGGGGTGGGCGTCGCATCTCCGAAGATAACCGGTGCATTCTGGCTCACCCTGACCGCATCGGCATTTGTGGCCGATAGCTGCACCGTTCCACGGTCACTGTAACTGATCGGGTAGATCTTGACATAGACACAGCCCCCATGTGCTGAGAACTCCACGATCTCCGGGTCCAGCAGACCTGCATCGTTGACCTTCCGGAGCCTGCCCCCCTCATCGATGTACTCGACCACCCAGTCAATCCCGCCGGACGATGTCGTGAGTGTCACCAGGCCGGCCCGGGTATCAACCTCGAAGTACGCAGGATCTGACCGGGTGGCCGGTGCACTGGACGAGACCACCACCACCCCTGTCTCTGCGGGTGTCGGGTAGCCCGTCACCACGAAGGTCAGGGTGCCGACGTAGCCTTTTGTATCGCGGAGGATGACCCTGTATGTACCTGTACTCTGGATGGGCACGGTCGCTGAGAACGCCCCATCCGCCCCGGTTCTGATATACTCAGGTCCATAGACGGTGGTTTCGTCGAATTCGACCTCGATCCGGACACCCGCCGCTCCTATCCCATCTATCGCACCCGCGATATCGAGACTGCCATCGAACTCCTGCACGAGCGGGGAGGTTATCCTGACATCCCCGGACCGATCGACCAGTTTGAGGAACTGCAGGGTCTTAGAGCTACCCCCGAAGGTGTTCGGTGGTTCAGGATCGATGATCTCGATCGTGTAGTCTCCCGGGGCAAGACCCCGGGTCTCAAACGTCGCAGCGAACAGACCATTCTCCTGAACGACGATGGTCTTCCGACCAACCTCGCTCTTTGTGCCCTTTACAGAGTAGAAGATGATCTCAGTACTGAACCCGGGGTTGAGTGAGGGCTTTGTAAGCCCCTCCACGAGCGTGGTGCCGGTGACCTTGAGCGGGTCGCCGATGGATACTTCCTTTGGAGCATTGATCTCGACATACGCAGCTGATGCAGCACTGACGAGCAGCATCGCAGCGAGAAGTGTCAGCCATGCGATCCTTTTCATACCAGTACATCGACGAATATGAGGTATAATGCTATCCAAATCAGTTGAGAAACCGCTGGCGTCCTGGCGGGGGAAGGACCGCATCGACGGGCAGGCTCTCGATACGCTGACGGTTATCTTCAGGAGCGGCGGGTGTTCCTGGAACCGGTGCCGTATGTGCGGTTACCGGCATGAGCGATACCCCACAATCTCCCCGGACGATCTTGCTGACCGGTTGATCCGCCAGACCCGCTGGGTGAAAGAGAACTTCCGCGACGAGGATTACCAGGTGCTCAAGATCTTCACGTCGGGAAGTTTCTTCGATCCCGATGAGGTGCCGCCCGCCGTCCGGCGCGCCGTCGCGGAGGCGTTCCGGGGCAAGATCGTGATCGCCGAGACGAGACCGGAGTACGTTGAGCCTGATGCGATCCGGGAGTTTGGCGAGGCGATCGATACCGGCGCCTGGGATATGCCGTTCTCCGTCGCCATAGGCCTTGAGACCACAGATGACTTCATCAGGGAGAAGTGTATCGATAAGGGGTTCTCGTACGCCGATTTCCTCCGCGCCGCAGATATTGCCCATGCCGCCGGCGCGGGCGTGAAGGGCTACCTCCTGTTAAAGCCGCCGTTCCTGACCGAACGTGAGGCGCGCGATGATATGGTGCGCTCCATCAGGGATATCGCCTCCATCGCAGACAGCATCTCCATGAACCTCTGCACCGTCCAGGCCAGGACCGAGGTCGAGCACCTCTGGAGGCAGCATGCGTACCGCCCACCGTATCTCTGGACGGTCCTCGACGTGCTGACCAATTCTCCGGTGCATATCCTCTGCGATCCCGTCGGTGGCGGGCAGGCCCGGGGGCCGCACAACTGTGGGAGATGCGATCGCGATATCGTGAAGGGGATCAGCGACTACTCGCTGACCGGGGATCTCGGGCTCTTGCGCGCGCTTGCGGAGATGGATTGTGCGTGTAAAGAAGAGTGGGAGTTTGTACTCGAGAACGAAAAACCGTTCTGTATGCCGCTTACACGCTAACAGGTATTTTTCTTCTGCTCCTCCAGCTGCTTTGCGAGCAGCGGGAGGAACGTTCCTGCATCGCTCACGACACCGATCGCCTGGGTCGTACCCCGGTCCATCAGTTTTGTCACCGATGCAGGATTGATATCGACACAGACAGTCTTGACGTATGAGGGGAGGCAGTTCCCGACGGCGATGGAGTGGAGGAGCGTCCCGATCATCACGACCATCCCGAGATCCTGGAGATGACGGCGCATCGCATCCTGCGCCTCGACGACATCCGTAATAACGTCGGGGAGCGGCCCGTCGTCCCGGATGGACCCGGCGAGCACGAACGGGATTCCCTTCTTCACGCACTCGTACATGATCCCGCCGGTGACGACCCCCTGTTCGACAGCGCCTTTGATGGATCCTGCCCTCATGACCTCGCTTATGGCGCAGATATGGTGTTTATGCCCGCCGGTGACGAGCGTGCCTGTCCTGATGTCCATACCGAGGGATGTGCCATAGAGGTTAGACTCGATATCGTGGGTGGCAAGCGCGTTTCCTGCGAAGAGCACGTCGATGTAGCCCTCACGTATCATATCTGCGAGGGCTCCCGCCGCCCCGGTGTGGACGATCGCCGGACCGCCGACGAGCGCAATCTTCTCTCCCGCCTCCTTCAGCCTCAGGATCTCGCGTGCGATCCTTGCGATGATCGCCTCGCTCGGCCGCTCGGATGAGACGGTTCCGTGCATGAACTCGAACGTGCTGACCTTCCTCGGCCGCTCCGGGTAGATCACGCGCACCCCGGCCTCGCTCACGACAACGGCATCCCCGGCCTTGATCTTTGAGATCGGTTTGCAGGCCGCCCGCTTATTCTCTTCATCGACCACGATGTGGCAGTCCATCTCGATCTGCTCGACGGGCAACCACTCGTCCTGGTACTTCACGAATGTCGGGTGGTTGGTGGTCGAGTAGAACCCCTTCGGGAGGATCCGGTCACCCTCTGCCGGCACGAGGATGACATCACTGATCTCAGGGGTGCGCGCTCCGAGGCGGTGCAGTTCGTAGAGGATGGCATCGAGCTGCCGGATATCGGGCGCAGAGACACGCAGGCGTGCGTAACTCGTATCTGTCTTTTGCTTCCCGACGTCGAACGTGAGGATCTCAAACTCCCCTCCCATGTCCATGATCTTGTCGAACACCAGGGTCATAACGCCTGAATCGATGATATGCCCCTCGAGTTCGATCTCCCGGCCGGTCTCCATACATAGAGGTCGGCGGCAATCCGATAATAGGGTTTCTCTCCCGGAAATTGAGGGGAGATGTGGCATCCTCCCGGTGCTACAGTCCCTGTCTCCGGCAGAGGTACTTCTGCACCAGCAGGAGTTCTTCGCGCGTGTTGATGTTGAAGACGAGTCTTCGGTCGTGCAGGAGGAGCTGCAGCTCCTCCTGGGCGCCCTCGAGATCGCCTGCCGTCAGTATGTTGATCCCGGCAGGGCAGGCCGGCGTGCCGTCGATCATCTCCGTATACTGTGTGCGGCAACCCTGCTCCTCGCAGAGGTCACGGGGCACCCATGTCGAGCATGCCGGTGTTCCCGCCCGGCGCCAGGCTTCTTCGATGCCGGTTATGATGCCCGGCACAAGGCAGGGGAGATCGGAGACGCACGTGAAGAGAGGTCTCCCCTCCTCTCCGAGATCTTCGGCTGCGGCCTGAATATCCTCGATGTAACCAAGCCCTTCGGCTTCATACAGGGTGATCCCCCTGGCCCGGCACCAGTTCCTGGTAAACGGCGTCCGGTATGAGGCGACCACGATAACCTCGTGCCCGGCACCCTCAAAGGCATCGATGACGTAGGAGAGCATCGGTCTTTCACAGATGGTGACCAGCGGTTTTTCACCCATCCGGAGCCGCAACCCCTGCCCCCCGGCCATGATCAGGGCAAGCATGCTTCAAGCGCCTCGATGAGCTGTTCATTCTCTTCACGGGTCCGCACCGCCACGCGGATATGGCGGGGAAGTCCGAACGACCCGCAGTCGCGGACCAGGATGTTATACCCAAGAAGCCTCTCGACGAGCGCCTCCGCTTCCACCGGTATCGCTATCAGGATGTAGTTTGCAGACGGGGGATCGTAGGCAAGACCGAGTTCGTCCAGATGAGCGCAGAGCCATCTCCGCTCCCGTGCGATCTTTTCCCGCGATTCCTCAAGTTTATCGTAGTTCCGGAAGGCCTCGATCGCAAAGGACTCGGCGAATGCGTTCACCGTCCAGGGGAGGCGCAGTGTCTCCACGCGCTCGATGAGTTTGGGGGTGCCAAAACCATACCCGAACCTGATGCCCGGCACGGAGAAACTCTTTGTCAGGGAGCGCATGACAAAGAGGTTCTCGTGAGGGAGATCGGCGAGGCTCTGGCGCGGGTCAGAGAGCTCGATGAACGCTTCGTCGATGAAGAGGTATGCTCCCTGTTCTGCTGTCTCCTCAAGCAGTCCGAAGACCTCCGGGCGGGTGTGAAGCGCCCCTGTAGGATTGTTCGGGTTACAGAGGAACCGGACGGCGGCACCGTTGCTCTCCGCAGTGCATCGCGCACCGGCCAGCAATACCGCCATCTCATACTCGGCGAACGTCGGGGGTGTGATGCAGGCTGTATCGCCAGGCCTGAGCATCGCAGAACAGAACGCGCGGATCAGCTCAACAGATCCATTGCCTACGGTGACCTCCGCCGCATCGCGCCCGAACGTTCTCCCGATCGTCTCTTTGAGTGTCTCGTACCGGTCGTCCGGATAATCGGCCAGTGCTGAGGGATCCGGTGTCCAGGGTATATCGGGAGGATAGGGGTTAATGTTCGCGCTGAAATCAAGCAGTTCACCTCTACCCCGGGCCCGGTGCCAGCGTACCCGACCGCCATGCTCCATCCTTTCCGGGAGATCTTCTCTCATATTTGTTATAACCCTCTGAGGGTATGTTGTCGGTTGCTATTCATAATAACCATTATGCCGGCTGCTGACCTGTTTCGGAAAGTATTTATAATATATTGGTGCTATTATGCCTTATCTGATGCAGTCAGACATGGAGATTACGATTGTCTGACAAATGGCAGCCAAGTGTCAGCCAAATGTCAGATATGAGTGGTTGAGATGATGGATCGGATAACTATCAGATTGCCCCGGCAGCAGGTTGAGATGCTTGAGAAGCTGGTGGAGGCTGGCGAGTTCCCCACGGTATCCGAAGCTGTGCGGTACTCCGTCAGGGCGCTTCTTGAGAAACATGGAAACCGTGTTCTCCGCGAGGCTGAACAGATTTCATTCAAAGTTTAGGAGGTATTTAATGCAGACGATCATCAACGAGGCGTTAAAACACGCTGAACTTGAGAAGTACCGGAAGACCGATACAATCGGGGATGAAGACGAC
This sequence comes from Methanomicrobiales archaeon, assembly GCA_012521035.1. Classification (GTDB taxonomy): domain Archaea; phylum Halobacteriota; class Methanomicrobia; order Methanomicrobiales; family Methanoculleaceae; genus Methanoculleus. Next base: position 16,036 of record JAAYND010000123.1, on the reverse strand, counting down.
ATCCTCGGTCAGCCTCGAATTGTCATCGTAGGGTGCGGTGGTGCAGGAAATAACACTATCAACCGTTTGTACCATATGCAGGTCAGCGGCGCGGATACGATCGCGATTAACACGGATAAGCAGCACCTGGATATGATCCAGGCTGACAAGCGGGTCCTTGTCGGCAAGTCCCTCACCAAAGGCCTCGGCGCCGGTGGATTCCCGGACGTCGGGAGGCGTGCGGCTGAGATGGCCCGGCCGACCCTGGAGGGACTCCTCTGCGATGCGGACCTTGTCTTCATCACCGCCGGTATGGGTGGAGGCACCGGCACGGGAACGGCCCCGGTTGTCGCACAGATTGCAAAGGAGCAGGGGGCAATCGTCGTCGGTATGGTCAGCTACCCGTTCCAGGTAGAGAAAGCACGGCTCCTCCGCGCGGAAGAGGGGCTTGAGTCGCTCTCCGCTGCAGCTGATTCAGTCATTGTGCTCGATAACAACCGCCTCATCAAGTATGTGCCGAATCTGCCGCTCGGCCAGGCGTTCTCGGTCATGGATCAACTCATCGCAGAGACCGTCAAGGGTATCAGTGAGACGATCACCGAACCATCACTCATCAATATCGACTACGCAGACGTGCGGGCCATTATGAGCAAGGGCGGCGTTGCCGTGATGCTTGTCGGAGAGAGCAAGCAGCAGAACAAGGCAGAGAGCGTCGTCCACGAGTGCCTGAACCATCCACTGCTCGACATCGACTACCGTGGAGCAACCGGGAGCCTCATTCACATCACAGGCGGGAACGACCTGACCCTCCAGGATGCCGAGGAGATCGCAAGCTCCCTGACATACGAACTCGACCCCCACGCGGACGTCATCTGGGGAGCACGGGTGAACAGCGATTATGAAGGCAGAGTACGTGTCATGGCGGTCATGACTGGCGTTAAAAGTGCACAGATCCTGGGAAACCAGCACGCCTATGAACCGGTGACGCAGCGGGTAGCGCAGCGATCCGGTCTATCCTCCGGCAGGCGTGATATGGCAAGGGACCTCCGGAGCGGGGGCGGCGTCATCGATTTCCTCTAGACCCTCCAATCCTCTGTACCATATTTTTTCGGGTTTCTTGTAGTGCTTATCCCCCGGTGATCCGCCCGCTCGTGCCGGGAGATCGATCTCTGCCCGGGCGCGAGATTATACTGTTATGGGCATCCTCCCCCTCCTGTGCTCCCGGCCCACTGAAGTCCTGAAAGCAGGTCTGCGAAATCCTTAATAGTGATGATGACGTTAGAATTATAGACGTTCTTGTATAATCCCTCCAGTACGGGGTGTATTGTGCGGAGCGCAGAACCTGCGGAACTGCGGTCGTCATGGTACCGGGGTTGAACACATGAGCAGACTGATGAATAACGGCCTCGTCCGCGAGTCCGGTAAGTGTCTTTTCTTGTGGTATAGCCGTTGCGTAAGCCTCCGGTATCTTTGCATGCGCATGGGAACAGTCTCGCTGGCAGGGAATATGAGACAGGTACCGAATGTCGAGGATTGGTAGAGAATGCTGAATGATTTGATTGAGAAGAGAAAAAAAGTCCTTGCGGAGTCTGAACAGCACAAAGACAGGCGTAACGAGCTTAACGCGCTTGCCAGCAAGAATGCCCGTGAACGCAACGCGCTGAATGCACAGACCCGCGAATTTGTCGAGGAGGCGCAGCAGCATAAAGAGCAGCGGGATAAGATCAACGAAGATGTCCAGGCGCTGAAAGATCAGAGGAACGAGTACAACGAGAAGGCAAACGTGCTCTTTGAGGAGATCGAGGCCTTCAAGAAGGAGCATGGCAACCTCAGGAACCGGGGCATCAAAGAACTGCAGAAGCAGATCGAGCACCTTGAGTTCAAGCAGCAGACAGAGGTCTACAGCACCGATAAGGAGCGCGAACTGATCGAGAAGATCAAGCACCTGAAGGCATCGGTCAAGGATCAGGAAGCCGAACTTGAACAGAACAAGGAGATGCGGACGAAGCTCACTGAAGCCCGTGAATTCCGCAGACAGGCTTCTGAGATCCACAAGGAGGTCACGGAGAAGGCTGAGGCTGCACAGCAGCACCATGACCTGATGGTCGAGTCATACCGGAAGGCCGACAGATCCCGTGAGGAGGCTGATGCTGCTCACCAGCAGTTTGTTGAAGCTCAGGAATCGGCTGATGAGGAGCACAAACAGTTCATCGCCTGCCAGAAGGAACTTCGTGATTATGATAAGGTGATCTCGGGCCTGCGCAAGAAAACCAGGAAGACCCGGGTCACAAAAGAGCAGAAAGCGGTTCGGAAAGAGGCAGAGAGGATCTTTGAACAGTTCCGGAGCGGGGAGAAACTCACTACTGACGACCTGCTCCTGCTTCAGCGTGCCAAACTTATCTAATACTTTTTTCCCGATCATCGGGGAAGCCGTGAAGCCCGCAGGCCATCCCATCGAATATTTTTTCTCCGGCATCGCTGCAAATTATTTAATAGATTCGAAGAGATGTTCTAGTGAATGGTAAAAGAGCGGACGCTCGTTCTTTGCGTCGATCGTGATGACGATCTCGGGTTCAAGGCTCAGATAGATGGCCCGGTTGTGGGCAGGGAGGCATGCCTCCACGCGGCGACCTCCCTCGGCCTGATCGATCCTGAAGACTCTGACGTTAACGCGATATTTGAGACGGTCAAGATCTATGATGAACTTGTCGAACGAGGAGAGGAGGTTGCCGTCGCCGTCATCTGCGGCAATCACATGAACCTGCTCGAAGGGGACCGGCGGATTGCGTCCAGTCTTGATGCGATCCTGGGGAGGACGGATTCGAATTCCTGCATCCTGGTGACGGACGGTGCCGAGGATGAATACGTCCTTCCGATCATCCAGTCCCGGGTACCGGTCAGCAGCGTGCGGAGGGTTGTGGTCACCCAGATGCCAAACCTCGAAGGAACCTACTACATCCTGAAGCGACTTCTCGATGACCCGAAGGTCTCAAAACTGGTCCTTGTGCCGCTCGGTCTTGCCATGCTCCTCTACGCAGCAGGCTACCTCCTGGGGTACCCGGAGGGGGCGACCATCGTCGTCGTCGGCGTCGTCGGTATCTACCTGCTCTTCAAGGGTATGGGGATCGACGAGATATTCAGTTATTTTGTCTTATCGTTGAGGACATCGCTTCATGGCGGCAGGTTTACGTTCGTCTCGTATATCACTGCAATACTGCTTTGTATCGTAGGGGTTATCCTCGGGCTTATAAGCCTCCTTGATTATTATACAGCCTCCGGCATTTTTTTTCAGATCCTGGCATTCATGTACGGCTCTATCGCCTGGTTCACCGCCGCCGGCCTCGTTGCATCGGGGGGGAAGATCATCGATGTCTTCCTCAATGAGCGGGAGGCAGTCAGGCGGGTGATCGCCATTCCGTTCTTTGTACTGGCGATAGGGGTCATCGCTTACGGTGCAAGCATCTATATCCTCTCGATCAGTGAGATTCCGGGCTTCCCGATAGCTGACGACGCCGGCGCGAAGTACATCATCTTCACCACGATCGGCGGCCTCTTCTGCGCTTTCTTCGGCGTCTACCTCCAGTCGTTCCTGGGGAAGGGGGGAGATGAATGCGAACTGATGCTGGTGGAGAGAGGGGTGTAGCGCTGGAGGGGCGCCGCCACTCAGGCGCCCGGGGCACCTGGTGATATAACCTCGTGGGGGGATGCGAGGTGACCGTCGCGTCTATCTCGTTTTGCCCCCCAGGGCCGGAGCAGCGCCGGAAAAAAAGAGTACCGATCCCCGGGCGGACAGCCCCTTATTACCCTGCACCACAAACCTGACTATCATTATGATCAACGACCGCGAGAAGGCCGCGTTTGAAGCAGGTATCAAACTCGGCGTCATATACCACCAGTTCGTCGGGACACCGATCGCCCGCGAGACCGCCGGCGCTGTTGAGGCAGCGATCGAGGCGGCCATCGGCCTCCAGCCCTACGTGACGGATATCCGCGTCCGACTGAACCGCGATCTCATGGTCTCAAACCGGTTCGGCTACTCGGAGCTCACCGGGAAGATGTTTGATGTTGAGATCACGACCCGGGTAGGTGAGACCACCTGCCGGGCCAGGCTGCGCCTCGAGGACGACTACCCCATGATGGAGGTCGTCGAGTTTTTATGATACTCTCCGGTATACCGATCACCGACGACCATATCCACATCGACCCGGTAAACGGGCGGGGGATCGAGGCCGCAAAAGATTTCCAGCGGAGCGGGGGGACACATATCTTTCTCGTCACAAAACCCTCCTGGTCATACGGTATCACGCCCTCGTCCGGCGAGGACTACCGTGGGGCCTTTGATGCAACCCTCAGGACGGCTGCCATGATCCGGGAGATCGGGCTTGTGGTCTACCCGGTCCTCGGCGTCCACCCGGCGGAGATCAGTCGCCTCGCTGAGCGGATGAGCCTGGATGCGGCCGCCGGGATCATGATGGCCGGGCTCGATCTCGCCGCCCGCTACGTCGAGGAGGGGGAGGCCGTCGCGCTGAAGAGCGGCCGGCCCCACTACGAGGTCGCCCCGGACGTGCTTGCGGCATCTAACACGGTTCTCTTCCATGCCCTCGAGCTCGGTGCGGAGTGTGACTGCGCCGTCCAGCTCCACGCCGAGAGCGGCCCCTGCGCCGATGTCGTCGATATGGCCGGGCGGGCGGGAATCTCCATTGAACATGTCGTCAAACACTTCGCGACCCCCGATACCCCGCTTATGCCCTCGCTCATCGCGCGACACGAGGATATACCGGCACTCGCCCGGGCGGGGCGGTGGTTCACCATGGAGAGCGACTACATGGATGAGAACGCCCGGCCCGGCGCGGTGATCGGCCCGAAGTCTGTCCCCCGGTTCACGCGCCGTTACCTGGAAGAGGGACTCATCACCGAAGAAGACGCCTGGCGCATCCACGCCGATACTCCGTCGCGCACCTACGGCGTGGATATCGTCCTTCCCTCGCAGAACAGTGCACCTTTTTGATAACTCCCGTCATAGAGATCTATGATGTACCTGAAAGTGCACCACATACCGGGCGCCGGTGAGGTGGTGGCCGCCTGCGACTCCGAGCTCCTGGGCGTCACCCTGATGCATGGAGACGTGGAAGTCTGCGTCACCGGAGGGTTTTACGGCACAGAGCGTGCCACCGAGGAAGAGGTCGGTCGGGCTCTTACCGACGCGATGAATGCAAACATTATAGGGAGGCGTGTTGTAGCCCTCGCTATCGCCCTGGGGCTTGTCAGGGAAGAGGACTGTGTCATGATCGGTGGCATCCCCCATGCCCAGGTATTCGGTATATGACCATACAGACAAACATCTGCCCCCGTTGCGGGCAGCCGACAGAGGGAGGACTCTGTCCTGAGTGTCGGGCCGCTGATACCAGGGTGCTCACCTGCGAACCCCGCGTGACCGCAGTCTATTGCCCGGTCTGCGACTCGCAGAAACACGGCAGAACCTGGTCCGACCTGCGTGTGTCGCGTGAAGACCTCATCGCTGAGCTGGCGATCTCGGCGACAAAGATCCACGAGGATGCGAAGGATATCAGGGTCACCGTCCGGTCAGAGGAGACCGGGCCGAACCGGACCATCTGCACGCTCGATCTGGAGGCGACCCTCTACTCGGTCCCGGTCCACGAGACCTGCGAGATCGAGATCCTCTGGCAGAAGGAGGCCTGCGATCGGTGTAGCCGGATCTCAGGCGGCTACTACGAAGGGATCGTCCAGGTGCGGGCCACGGAGAGGAAGATCAACGCCTACGAGCGTAAGGTCGCTGCGAGCATCGCAGAACAGACTGAAGAGGCGCTCCAGGAGGCGGGCGATCGGCTCTCGTTCATATCGGAGCTTGAGAACTCAAAGGACGGCGTCGATATCACCGTCGGGTCTCAGCACCTCGGCCAGGAGATCGCGAGGATGATCACCGGGGCGCTCGGCGGTCGGTACACGACCCACCCGAAACTTGTCGGCGAGAAGGACGGGAAAGCCCTCTACCGCGTCACCTACTCGATCCGCCTCCCCTACTACCAGAAAGGGGATGTCGTGGTATCCCGGGGCGGCTACTTCGAGGTTCGCGATATCGAGCGGCAGCAGCGCCTCCGGGTCTTCGATCTCAAGGCCGGCGTGGCCCGGACCCTCACCGAGGCGGAGGTCGAGCGCCTTATAGGAAACGTCCGTGAGGCCGAGTCGGCGCTCGTCGTCTTCACCCAGCCGGATGTTGTGGGGCTTATGGACCCGAAGACCTATAAGACCCGGGAACTCGATGCTCTCCCCTGGACGTTCCCGATTGAGGGGCAGTCGATCCGGGTGCTCCGTGACGAAGAGCAGGACCGCCTGGTCATCGTCGGGTGAGTGGCGGTGCGTGCGCGGAAGGTGCCGGCGGCCGCCCTTGCCGGTCTCCGGGACGCTGAGTGGGTGGACCGAACCCGCCGACCGTATGTCCGGGACGGCACTGCCTGGGTTCCTGTCAGGGAAGGGTATCCGGCCGATGAGGATCTCCCGGAACGCGAGGTCTACCGGGGGCGCGGCTACCACCTCATCGGGGATGTCGCGGTCCTCCACGGCGATGCACCGACCGATGAAGAACTTGCGGGAATTATCCGTCACTGTCGGCCCCGTGGGGTTATCCGGGTGAAGGGGTTTGTGGGCGCGATGCGCACACCCGACGTGGAGATACTCTACGGGACAACCGGTGAGGTGCGCCACCGCGAGGAGGGCTATACGTTCATACTCGATCCTGGCCGGGTGATGTTTGCGCAAGGCAACCGCAACGAGAAGGCGAGGATCGCAGCCCTCGTCCGTCCTGGCGAGCGGGTCGCCGATATGTTTGCCGGGATCGGCTACTTCACCATACCGGCAGCCGCAAGCGGCGCGACGGTCCACGCGATGGAGATCAACCCGACAGCATTTGAATACCTGAGGCGAAATATTATAGAAAACCATCTCGCGGACCGCATCATGGCGGAGATCGGTGACTGCCGGGCGCTCCTCTCCGGCACATACGACCGGATCCTTATGGGGCACTTCGAGGCCCCCTCGATGCTCGCCGACGCTCTCGCCCATGTTCATGGCGGGAGTGTACTGCATCTCCATAGCATCGGGGATGCGACTTCTGCGATCCGGGAGGCGGTGGCGGAGACCGGGCTCAGAGCATCGATCACCGCTCGCCGGGTGAAGAAGTACGGTCCGCATGCGTGGCATATGGTGCAGGATGTGACGATATCATGAAAAGACTCTCAGGAAAGACGGTCGTCCTTGCAGTGACCGGGAGTATCGCGGCCGTGGAGACGGTGAAACTCGCCCACGCCCTGCGCCGTCTGGGCGCTGAGGTCCAGGCGGTCATGACCGGAGCGGCGGCCGGGATCATCCACCCCGATGCCCTGACCTACGCGACGGGGAGGCCGGTGGTGACCCGGATCACGGGGCTTGTGGAGCATGTCCTCTACTGCGGGGAGGGCGGGGCCGCCGATCTCCTGCTGATCGCGCCCTGCACGGCAAACACCATAGGAAAGATCGCCTGCGGGATAGACGATACACCGGTGACGACGTTTGCGACGACGGCGCTCGGGCGGGGGATGCCGGTTGTGGTCGCCCCGGCGATGCATGAGAGCATGTACCGCCACCCCGGCGTCGCGGAGAACCTCGACCGGCTCCGGTCCTGGGGCGTCGATATCATCCCCCCCCGGATCGAGGAAGGGAAGGCGAAGATCGCCGATAACGAGACGATCGTCCTCCACGCCGAACGGGCGATATCTGAGAGACCGCTTGCAGGAAAGCGTGTCCTCATAACGAGTGGCGCGTGTGCCGAACCCCTCGATGACGTCCGGATCCTCACCACCCGCTCGACCGGCCGGATGGGACGGGCGCTCGCGCTTGAGGCGTTCAGGCTCGGCGCTGATGTGACAGTGGTGCACAACGGGGTGTTTCCCTGTGTGCGAAACGTCCATGTTACGAGCGCCGCGGAGATGCGCTCGGCGGTCCTCCGTATCTGCCGGGACGAGGGGGTCGATATCTACGTGAGCGCGGCCGCTATATCGGACTTCGCGCCCGAACGTCAGGAGGGGAAGATCCCGAGCGGCTCGCCCCTGACGGTAAGGCTCACCCCCCTCCCGAAGATCATCGATGAGGTTATGGCCGCCTGCCACCCCGTGACAGTGGCCTTCAAGCTTGGCTGGCATGAGGATGAGCGGGCGCAGGAGATGCTCGAGACGGGTCTGCGGATGGTTGTCGTGAACGCTCCGCCGGCTATGGGGGCGGCGGAGGGACTATTCTCGCTCATGACCTTCGATGGGGTTACCGAAGTCTCGGGGAGCAAAGAGGAGGTCGCAGCAGCGGTATGGTCAGGACTGCTGTAGCCTTCTCCCCTGGCCATATATCCGGCTACTTCAGGCGCATCGAGGGGAAGGAGCCCTCAGAGACCGGGAGCATCGGGGCCGGCGTTGTCATCGATGAGGGGGTGCGCTCGACGGTGACCCCTGCCGCGACGACGAGTGTCCGGGTGGTCTGGCAGGGCCGGGTCACCACCACCGGGTCACCGCCGATCGAGTACGCCCTCGACCGGCTGGGGGTCTCCGCCCACGTCACCACCGGGTGCCGGCTCCCCATAGGCGCCGGGTTCGGGCTCTCGGCGGCCGCCCTCATTGCGACGCTCACGGCTGTAAACCACCTCTTCGATCTCGGCCTCTCTGCGGATGATGTGGCGGCAAGGGCTCATGAGGCCGAGGTTGTCCACCGGACGGGCCTCGGGGACGTCGCCGCGAGCCAGGCCGGCGGGGTCGTCTGCAGGATGGGGGCCGGCATCCACGCAGAGATCATCCGCTTCTACCCGGACGAACCGCTCTACGCCGTGAGCCTCGGTCCGCTCTCGACGGCCTCGGTCCTCTCGTCACCCGGGGCGATGGCACGGATAGAAGCCGCGTTTCCTGACCGCTGCCCCCGAGATCTCGCGGACTTCTGCCGGCTCTCAAGGGGGTTTGCTGATGCGAGCGGGCTCGTCGCGCCGGAGGTGCAACGGGTGCTTGCGGCCTGCGATGCCGCGGGAATCCCCGCGAGCATGACGATGCTTGGAAACGGCGTCTTTGCCTGCGGGGACGCTGCCGGCGAGGTGCTCTCCAGGTCTGGAGACGTCTACCGCCTCGATGTCGCCCGCCGCGGCGCATACATAATCGAGATGAAACCATGATCCCGAAAGACCATCCACGCTACCGCTCTCTCGTCGCCCGCGAGAGGCTCGCCCGGTGCGCCCGTGAGGGCATCGTTGCACTGGAGGGACTTGCTGCCCACGGGCGTGGGGAAGCGTTTGATTACCTTATCGGCGAGCGGACGACCCAAAGTGCGAAGGTTGCCGCCCGGACGGCCGCGGCCATGCTCCTCTCTGCCCGGCACCCGGTGATATCGGTGAACGGAAACACGGCGGCGCTTGCGGCGGACGAGATAGCGGCCCTCCAGCAGGCGAGCGGTGCAGATGTCGAGGTGAACCTCTTCCACCGGACCGATGAGCGGATACGACTGATCACCCGGCACCTTGAGGAGCACGGCGTCCGGGTTCTCTCCGGGATACCTGAACGACTCGTCCCGCTCGCCCATGACCGCGGGCTCTGCCTGCGTGAGGGGATCGGGGATGCGGATCTGGTTCTGGTCCCGCTTGAGGATGGGGATCGGTGCGAGGCGCTCAGGGCGATGGGAAAGACGGTCATCACGATCGATCTAAACCCGCTCTCCCGGACCGCCCGCACCGCAACCCTGACGATCGTCGATGAACTGACACGGGCGCTCCCGGCGATCACCCTGGCCTGTACCACCCTCAAGCCCGGTGAGGGCGATCGCCTCATCGCCTCACTTGACAATACCTATCTCCTCCGGGAAGCAATAGATGAGATAAGAGAGAGACTGACCCATGCTCTGGAGTGAAGTCTACCGCCCGAAGAGGTGCGAGGATATCATCGGGCAGGATGCGGTCGTCCGCTACCTCACATCGTTTGCGGACGCAGGGAACGTACCCCACATGCTTATATCCGGTCCGCACGGCACCGGTAAGACTGTGGCTGTTGAGTGCCTGGCAAAAAGACTCTACGCCGAGAACTGGGAGGCGAATGTGAGCACGTTCAGCGCCTCCGGCCTCCTCGGACGGGGGAGGAGTGCACTTGAGGCAGACGAACGGTTCAGCCTTATCTACCGGAAGGATCAGAGTCTGATCGTCAACTTCAAGTACATCGTGAAGTGGTACGCCTCGATGCGCCCGCTGGACGCTCAGTTCAAACTGATGGTCTTTGAGGATGCTCATGACCTGACGTTTGAGGCGCAACAGGCCCTGCGGCGGATCATGGAGCGCTACAGCGCCACCTGCCGGTTTATATTCATAACCACCAGACCATCGGCGATCATCCCTGCGATCGCGTCACGGTGCCTGCCGCTCTTCTTCGCGCCGCTTGATGGCAGGATCATCCGTTCTCGCCTCGATGAGATCCTCGCCGCCGAGGCGGCTACCCTTCCAGAAGATGACCTCGACCTGATCACCCACGCTGCGCAGGGCGATCTCCGGCGTGCTATAATCTACCTGCAGCTCGCCATCGGGTCCGGCGGAGACGCTGACCTCGGGGAGGTTCTTGCCGAGGTTTCGCGCTCAGAGACGGGCAATGTCGCTACATCAGCGTTTGAAGCGCTTCGGGCCGGGAACTTTGATGCTGCAAGTCGCATCGCCGAGTCATTGATGATCGAGTATGGGCTCTCGGCACAGGAGGTTGTCCGGGAACTTCGGCAGGTGATACGGCGCGAGTACAATGATCCGGCCCTTGCCATCACACTCGCTGATGCTGATCACCGCCTATGCCACAATGCAAATGATTTTGTGCAGATCAATGCACTTCTCGCCCGGATCGCCAGGGAGGGTTTTTGTGAATAAAGTACAGCGCCACTATGATGAGATCGCGGATATCTATGATGACCGTTACGGTGGTCGCCGTGGGAGGAGCTATCATCAGCACATATCAGATCACGTGATGAGTGTGCTCCCAAAGGGGGGCTTCCTCCTCGATGTCGGGTGCGGGACAGGGCTCTTCGTAAAACGATACATCAGGGAAGGCGGTCAGGCGGTGGGCCTTGATATCAGCCCGAGGATGGTGATCTATGGGAGGCAGCGCTGTCCGGAGAGCGGATTCTGCGTCGGGACTGCTGACGTTCTCCCGTTTCAGGATGAGACCTTCGACGCTCTTGCAAGCCTGCTCGCCTTCAGCTACGTCCCGGACCCTGAGGCGATGCTCGCGGAGTCCTACCGGGTCTTAAAGCCCGGGGGTCGGATAGCGATCTGCACCCTCTCACGAACGGTTTTCACGAGCATCGTCCCTGTCATATACCAGGTGGGAGAGAAGGTCGGTCTGAAGAAGGTTGGTGTGGGAGACTTCGGCGAACGTTATTACACAAACACTGAGATCGCCGGCCTCCTCGATGATGCTGGATTTACCGATATATCGGTTGGCAGGTGCTCGTTTGCACACCTGAACCTGACCGACCCGATATTTACGCTCGCCCGGAAGGTGGAGCCTATCATTGAAGAGAGACTTCCCTACCTGGCCTACAACGTCTGTGCAGCCGGGAAGAAGCCGGGGAGTCCGGGTATACCCGCAGGGGTCTATCGAGACTGACGAAAAACCCTGGATGCCCCGGGGTTTCAGTCGGGAGGTAACCACCGCGCGCCTTGTGATGGAGTGCTGGAGATGGATGAGGATGATCACGTTTGCACAAAAGTCACATGAAGTACTACGAAATTCCAGATATAATAATACTGGATCCTGATGGTGATAAACCTTTTCCCTTACGTGATTTATTGCTGTTTTGAGATTATTAAATATCCCCTTTAGTTTATATATTCGGTCTCAGGCATAAATAGTAACGCTTATATTAGTAGAGAAAGTTACTATCACTTTGTCCCACAAGGACGTGCACCAGTCACCATCAGTTACACCCAGTGATCTTCTAGTCTTTCAGTTCACAGTTCCAGATCGTATGCACATAAAAAGGGTAATGGAGGAAAATTATGGCGAAATTCAAAGATACTATCGACCTGTACGATGATGCAGGCAAGCTGTTGAAGAGTGGTGTGGCGCTCGACAAGATCAGCCCGCTGGTAAACCCGGCAACCAGGAAGCTCATCAACCTCACCAAGAGGACAATTGCAGTCAACCTGGGAGGTATCGAGAACAACCTGAGGATCGGGAAGGTCGGAAAGGGACAGGTTCTCGGACGGGAGCTGGACCTTGACATCGCCGGCAACAAGGATGCCATCATAGCCAAGATCAAGGATATGGTTCAGGTCACGGAGGATGACGACACCAACATCCGCGAGTTCGGTGGCGGCAAGCTCATCCTCGTTGAGGCGCCCAGCATCCGCCTGGAGGCAGCAGCCACTTACGACGCCGCGATCACATCGGTCGCAGCCGCGGCCACCTACGCGATCGTCGAGCAGTTCAACATCGGAGCGTTCGATGCAGGGATGGTCAAGGCAGCGGTCTGGGGAACCTATCCGCACACGATGGATCTCGGCGGTGCTAACGTCGCATCCGTCCTGTCGATCCCCCAGAACAACGAGGGTGTCGGCTACGCGCTCCGGAACATCCCGGTCAACCACGTCGTGATGATGACCAACAAGAACGCGATGGAAGGCGCTGCACTTGCATCCACCTTTGAGCAGGCAGGAATGTTTGAGATGGGTAACGCCATCGGGCCGTTTGAGCGTGCCCAGCTGCTCGCCTACGCCTACCAGGGCCTGAACGCAAACAACATGGTCTATGACCTCGTCAAGGCGAACGGGGCAACAGGGACCATCGGAACCACCGTCCAGAGCCTGGTCGAGCGTGCTATCGAAGACAAGGTCATCACCCCCGGCAAGAAGGGCAGTTACTTCCAGTTCTATGACACGAAGGACCCCATGCTCTGGAATGCCTACGCTGCCGCGGGAACCATGGCGGCCACCATGGTCAACTGTGGTGCCGGACGGTTCGCCCAGGCGGTCTCCTCGACGCTCCTGTACTTCAACGACCTGCTTGAGCACGAGACCGGTCTCCCCGGCTGTGACTACGGCCGTGTCATGGGTACTGCCGTCGGGTTCTCGTTCTTCAGCCACTCGATCTACGGTGGCGGTGGCCCCGGTGTCTTCAACGGCAACCACGTCGTGACCAGGCACGCAGCAGGCGTGGCTATCCCGTGTGTGGTCGCCGCAGCGGCGCTCGACGCCGGAACACAGATGTTCTCGCCTGAGAGCACCTCGAAGATCTACGCCGACACCTACGGTAAGGTCGACGTCTTCAACCAGCCGATCCAGCAGATCGCACAGGGTGTGTAAATACGAGGGTATTGATGACAGACGCCATATTTCCCCAGGTTCGAATCGTCTCCACGCGGCTTCTCAGGCCCGATACCGTGGAAACTCTCCTGAACAGGCTTGTTCAGGGCGGTGGGATCCGCCGGATGTCCCTCAACGGACCCGGCATCCCCGCCACGGTTCCATATGGCCCGGCACGGGGGCAACCAAACCCCCACCCGGACCGCAAGGCGATCCGCGTTGGAGATCAGGACGTCCAGCTCCAGGTACAGGTTGGAACAATCATCCTGGAGCTTGAGGACGAGTCGTACATCCCGGCTATCGAAGAGGCAGTAGATGATGTCTTCGCAGAGAAAGGTTTCTCCTGCACCGTCCAGCAGGGACGATACATGAAGACCCAGCCGTCGTTGTCCGACTACGCCAGATACGGACCAGATGCCGATAGAGATCTTCTCGGTCTTGCTGACCCGAGAAGAAAGGACGGCCTCGTTATCATCCAGGGTACAAAATAATCATGCCTATTGGAAGGGTAACTCAGGTCGTTGACTGTCGCGAGAGTATGGGGATGGGCAAAGGAGGCGGTCTTGCCCAGCGCGGGACCATCTCCGAGGCCAGATCCCCTGATGTGATCGTGATCGCGATGTCCCCCGGACGCAGGCACGTGACAAAACCTGTCTGCGATATAACTTCAGGTCTCCGGAGGGAGGGGGCACAGTTCTCCGTGACCACGCTCGTCCTGAATGCAGGGAGCGGGGTTCCGGCAGACTCCCCCGTCGCGGGTCACGTCCTCGGAGCCTATTTCGGGTTGACCGAGAAGGAGATTGCACAGATCGAACAGCACAAGGTTGCCATCCTGCACCATGGGAATGTCCGCTCCCATGTGGTGCAGAAGGTCCGGTTTATCCTTGAACATGCTGATATCAAGGCGATCATCGTCTCCCAGGTTCCGATTGACTTTGAGGATCTCGCGAAGGAAGGTGTCAGGACAGCACTGGTCATGCCGCCACCCGACCGGGTGAAGACGAAAGGTATCGTGATGGATATCGTCAGCGGCGTGACCCGGGGTCAGACACCCGGCAGGGGAAAATTGGCAGACGTCGTTCGTGCCGTAATGAAAGTACTAAAAAGCCCAACAGGAAGGTGAATAAAACAATGGCATACAAGCCCCAGTACGGACCGGGTACATCGATTGTCGCCGAGAACCGGCGCAAACAGATGAACCCAAACCAGAAGCTTGAAAAGATGCGTGATGTGACTGACGAGGACATTGTGCTGATCCTCGGCCACAGGGCACCCGGAGCCGCCTACCCGACGGCCCACCCGCCGCTCGCCGAGCAGCAGGAGCCCGACTGTCCCATCAGGAAGATTGTAACCCCGACGGAGGGTGCCAAGGCCGGTGACCGCGTCCGCTATATCCAGTTTACGGACTCGATGTTCTTCGCGCCCTGCCACCCCTACCAGAGGACGTACACCGAGTGCTACCGCTTCCGCGGTATCGACCCCGGAACGCTCTCCGGCCGTCAGATCGTCGAGTGCCGTGAGCGTGACCTCGAGAAATACTCAAAAGAACTCATCACCACCGAACTCCTCGACCCGGCACGCACCGGCATCCGTGGTGCGACTGTGCACGGTCACTCGCTCCGTCTTGCCGAGAACGGCATGATGTTCGATATGCTCCAGAGGAGTGTCCTCGGTGAGGATGGTGTCGTCAAGTACATCAAGAACCAGATCGGTGAGCCCCTCGACCGCGCGGTCGCTATCGGCAAGCCCATGGACGAGAAGTGGCTCAAGGACCACACGACGATCTTCCACTCACTTGGCGGTTCTGCGTACCGTGATGATGCTGAGTACATCGAGTACGTCCAGCGTATCCACACGCTCCGGACGAAATACGGCTTCCTGCCGAAGGAGGACTGATCAGAATGGCAAAGATTGAGAGAACCCAGAAACTGTTCCTGAAATCCCTCAAGGAGAAGTTCCGGGGACAGGATGTTGAGTCCGACACAGCTGAGTACTACAGCTTTGATGGTATCCGTCAGTCTCCCCGTAAGATGGAGTTCCTGAAGGCAAGCCGCGCCATCGAGATGGACCGTGGCATTACCATGTATGACCCCGAGCGCGCTCACCTCGGCGGTATCCCGCTGGGTCAGCGCCAGCTGATGACCTATGAGGTCTCCGGCACCGGTGTCTTCGTGGAGGGTGACGACCTTCACTTCGTCAACAACTCCGCCATGCAGCAGTTCTGGGACGACATCAGGAGAACGGTCATCGTCAACATGGACCTCGCCCACCAGACCCTGCAGAAGCGTCTGGGCAAGGAGGTTACCCCTGAGACGATCAACGAGTACCTCCATATCCTGAACCACGCCATGCCCGGCGCGGCCGTCGTCCAGGAGCACATGGTCGAGACTCACCCCGGCCTCGTCGATGACTGTTACGTCAAGGTCTTCACCGGCGACCAGGAGCTTGCCGATGACCTTGAGCCGCAGTTCGTCCTCGACGTCGAGAAGCTCTTCCCCGCCAAGCAGGCCGAGGCGCTCTCTGCCGCTGTAGGAAAGTCTCTCTGGCAGGCGATCCACATACCGACCACAGTCTCACGGACCTGTGACGGTGGAACGACCTCCCGGTGGTCTGCGATGCAGATCGGTATGTCCTTCATCGCCGCCTACCGTATGTGCGCCGGTGAGGCAGCCGTCGCTGACCTCTCCTACGCTGCAAAGCACG